>JAHEAS010000130.1 GCA_024642645.1 Saprospirales bacterium
AATATTAGCAAAAAGGGCTGAATAACCTGAAAATATCATCTAAAAGGTTGGGGTAAAATCATTGCGCTTTTTGTGGAGATGAATGTTATTGCAATCAACCAGAACGGGCATCAGCCGAAAGGGTATCGTCAATTTTTAAGCATCTTTTTACAAAAAACATTTACCATGAAACCGCATAAATTTCTCATCGCATCCCTTTGCGTTTTGCTTTTTGGGCAGGTATCACCCGGGCAAATGCTGAATCAGGGAAACTTTCTTGTTGGCGCAAACGTCGGGTTCTCAAGGGCTCAAACGGAGCGCAACGTGAGCACCAACAACCAGGAGACCAAGGGTGAAGGCCCTGCTTCTACACAGTTCAGTATTGCGCCGAATGTTGGCTATTTTTTAGCTGACAACTTTGCGCTGGGCATCGGATTGGATTACACACTGAGTTCAGTGAAACAGCCAAACGAGGACCGCACGGACGACAGTGACTTGCTTTTCGGTCCTTTTGTCCGCTACTACATACCGATTGATAATGACATGGCCGTTTTTCTTGTCACCAATTTTGGTTTTGGAAATTCTTCTGACGAGACGTTGGTAGGAACGAACACCAAGCGCATCAACACCAACATTTTTGCCGTAGGGGTTGGGCCTGGGTTCACCATCTATTCAAGCAATGGCATCGGACTTGAGGCAATTTTCAAATACAATTTTGCACGAAGCAAATTCGACACCGAAGATGCTGGCATAAAAACAACGACCAAGGCCATCACCAATCAGTTTGATATCGGACTAGGAGTCCAATTCTACTTTGGCGGCCTCAAGCGTTTAGGTAGTTAACCAACCAAGGAAAGTGGGTGAAATAAGGTACCGTTTTCACACACGTTCCTTAACTTCTTGAGATTGGTCGTAAATAAAAAATGGCTTCCTGTATGATGCAGGAAGCCATTTTTTATTGAGAAAAGGCTCGCTCATGAACCAACCCTCTCTACCTCCCTAACCCTTATTTTTCGGATTTCTTCCAGCAACCAACTGTCCAAGTTGCGGTACCACTCCAAATGTGGTGACCATTGGCCACAGCCACCTACCGCAGGTTCATGGCAACACGTTTCTTCCCACTGCTTACTGCAGGCTGGACAGCGACCTGCCGTGTCGAAAGTATGCCAAGTGTGCCCACAGATGCACGACCACATATCGGCGGGAGTTGGCTCCCATTCACATTTCGGGCAAGCGATTTTAACCTCAGCCATGGTGCTTTATTTTATTCAACTTGAATGTATCAAATAGAAAAACCGGGCTTCAATGGGGTACGCTCTCGCAATGTAGAGCTGGCCAACGAAGTCCGGTCGTTTGTTTTTCTTGTGGGCAATGGCCACCATTTTTTCCTAAAAGCCAAAATGACTTTTGGGAGCGGAAGCCCAAACGCCTATAGTTGAAAGCCGGAAGCTTAAATTTCTTCCCGACGCTTCTTCTGCTCCAAATAGATAGCCTTGAGGCGCTCTGCCCGCTTGATGATAGAAGGCTTCGTAAAATCCCGGCGGTTACGCAGTTCTTTCAAAGTCTGCGTCTGCTGGAACTTGCGCTTGAAGCGCTTAAGTGCCTGATCAATGGATTCGCCGTTTTTGATTTCTGTAATCAACATAAATTAAAAATTGAACTTTAAGTGCCAAAAGGTCTGATTTTACTGCTATTTTCAGTTTCAGTGCCAATGGCTGATTTCTGAATTTTTCTAATGGGGCGCAAATTTAAGGAAGTTTGTCAACAAAATGGTGTTAGCAGCTTTTTTGAGGAAATATTTTTTAAAAAAAATAAAAAAAACGCCCAGTTAGTGCATGTTTCCACAAGTGCCGTACCTTGCCACAGCTTGAAAGCGCCCTCTCCAATCGGTTTTTTTAAACTAAACAAACAACCCTTTGTCATGAAAAAATACTTGTTAATGCTTAGCTGCTGCATGATCACGTTTCTTGCCGTAGCTCAAACCAAATCCATCAAGAACTCACCAACGCTCAGCGAAGCAACACCCGAAAGCCAAGGCTTCAGTTCAGAACGGATGAACAGGCTCGACGGCTTTATTGAACAGTCAATCAAGGACGGGGACATCCCAGGTGCCGTGTTGCTCATCGCCCGCAACGGCAAAATCATTCGCTGGAAAGCCTTCGGCATGGCAGATAACACCAGTAAACGGGCGCTCAAGCGGGACGATATTTTCCGCATCGCTTCACAATCTAAAGCCATCACCTCCACCGCCGTGATGATGCTCTGGGAGCAGGGCAAGTTCCAGCTCGACGACCCTATTTCAAAATACATCCCCGAGTTCAAAAACCCGCAAGTGCTCAAGGATTTCACCTATTCTGACACTTCGTGGACGACCGAGCCTGCCAAGTCCGAAATCACCATCCGCCACCTGCTCACACATACCAGCGGCCTCGGTTATGGTGTCATTGACGGCGACGAGCGCTTTAAAATGATGTACCACAAGGCGGGCGTCACCGACCTTTTCACCACTGAAAACATCGCTATCGGCGAGAGTGTGAAAAAGTTGGCGAAGCTGCCGCTGCACCACAATCCCGGCGAAAAGTTCACGTACAGCGAGGGTCTCGACGTTTTGGGCTACTTCATAGAGGTGGTATCTGGCGAACCGTTCGACGTTTTTTTAAAGAAAAACATTTTCGACCCGCTGGGCATGAACGACACCTATTTTTACCTTCCTTCGGAAAAAGCCAGCCGCCTCGTGACTGTGCAAAAACCGGAGAACGGCCAGTGGGTTCGCTATCCTGTGACTTTTTACGACACGGACTACCCCATCAAGGGTGCCAAACGGTTTTTCAGCGGTGGGGCTGGCCTTAGCAGCACAGCGAGGGACTACGCCACTTTCCTCCAAATGTACCTCAACGGCGGTGAGTTGAACGGCAAGCGCTTATTGAGCCGAACCACAGTAGATGCCATTTTGACCAATCAGATAGGGGATAAATTCTCATGGGATGATGGCAAAGGATTTGGGCTGGCCTTTGCCATACTGAATGAAAAGGGCGAGGACAAAGGCGGCAAAGGCAGCGCCAGCACTTTTGACTGGGGCGGCTATTTCAACACCACCTACTTCGCCGACCCACAAGAGCATATCATTGGAATTTTGATGAAACAGACACAGGGTACGGTGAGCGACGAAACGAGCGGGTACCTGCGGCAACTGATTTATCAAGGGTTGGATGATTGAGCAAGCAGCCTTGCCCAATCCCCAACTCCCCAAACGGGAAAAGTTTTAGGTGTTTATCCCGTCAAATCTTCGTTATCAATTTGGTGCCAAGCAACAAACCTTTGGCGTCCTTCAGACATGCTATATAAGTACCCTTAGCAAGATTAGCGAGGTCGTACCACTGCCCTTCAGCAACCTCAAACTCAACTAACTGATTGCCAGCAAGGCTATAAACTTCAAGTACTGAAACATGGGTTTCAGAATTGGCTATTGTGAACAAGCCAGAAGACGGGTTTGGATAGATATTGAAATCCATCTTCTGCACCTCCTTTAAGCCAGAAGTCATACCTGAGTCGAAGACATATACTGCTGTGACGCTGTTGTTTGCGTTATTGATGTCCTTGATTAGCAACTCAACCAGCGCATAGCCCTCAAATACATTTTCGAGCCGTAGGTGAACATCGAGCAGGCTGGAAGCACTTGGCCCCAATTCTACCTCCATGGAATCTACACTTCCAGAGAAACAATTGTTTTTGTCGCAAATAAGCGTGTGCCATGGAGCTGGCATTATGACTTCATTGCGTACCCACCGATAGGTCTTCAATTGGGGAAGGGCATTAGTAAATTTATTATGTGCCACCTCCTCGTAATCGTCCGTTATTCCACTAAAAATCGTATCGGATTCGAGCAGTATTTGGGCATTTACATCTGATAAGGAAACATTGGCTATTAATAGTGCAGCAAAAAGTAATTTTAGATTCATTGTTGAATTAATTTAAGGAGCCACGCCTCTCTTTACGAGAGGCGTGGCTTAGTTTATTTTCATTATTATTAAGAAGTATCAACGGTTCATCACCGTGAATTTCTCAGTCAGTTTGCCTGTTCCGTTTGTCAGTTGTACGTAGTATAAGCCCGCCGAAAGGTCAGCGACATTGGCTTTCAACTGTTGGTGTCCAGCCATAAAATCATGGTCAGCCAATACTTTCACCGGCTGGCCAAGTACGTTGTAAACAACTATCTCAAGTGGCATGGACTCCGTTAAGCTGAAACGGATATTCAATTCACTGTTGACTGGATTAGGGAAAAGCGAAAGACTGTTGACTGCTGTCAGGTCTTTAACCGCACTGGCCACTGGGTTTACATCCAGATAAGTCTCGTCTGCTGTAAATTCGAGTTGGTTCAAGTCTTTACTCACAACGACATCACCATTACCGTCCGTAATTATCAAGTAGCCACCGCCACCATCAACAACACCGTCACCGTAAGAATCGACAAGTAAGAATTCGTAGCAATCGTTAATATCCGCAGGCAATGAAATCTGTTGTTCCACTAGTTCACTCGCAGAGTAAGCACCTGGGTCTCCGGCAGTTGTACCACCTTGCCCACCGCCATTTGGCCCAACCAATTCGTTTCCGCCAGAAGCCATCACAACGCCTGCCGAGTTGGTCAATTGCCAGTAAATTTCATAGGCATAACTGTCGAGCTGAAGTTCTAACGAAAGCTCGTTATTGTCTGTGTAATTACGTTGGAATGAGGTTGTAATACTGTTCTTATAATCGTAGGTATCGTCTTGCCCATTGATGGCAGAGATGGAAATGGTCAGCGGGTCAACCGATTCTGTAAAAGAGAGGGGATCAAGGCTTACAAAGCCCACCTCTCCAACAGCGATATTGCCAGTCCATTGTTTGACCTGGAGCGTACCAGCAGGGCTAGTCACTTCAAAGGTGGCCGAAGTAATAGCCGTAGCTCCAAGGTTTTGCAAGCTGATGGTTGGCGAGTAGGTGTATGTGCCACAAAACGAGCCTTTCTCACCGCTGTACCAAACAATGGCGCCATTGTTTTCGATGGAATTGGCGCCTTCGAGGCTGAAAGGAGCGGATTCTTCCTCTTCAAATTGGCCACCTTGCAAGACTATATTGCCAGCTTGGTCACTAATTTTATAATAGCCATTTCCTTCCACACAACAAATCCCATCTCCGTAGGAATCGTAAATGGCAAACTCATAACAGTCATCAGCTGGAAGTGTTATTTCATGTGTATATACCGTAGATGCTCCAGTATATGTGCCCGAGCCATCTATTCCGCCAACCACGGTAGCATTACCACCTGAGTAATAGGCGTCACCATTGGCATTCCTGATTTCCCAGTAGGTTTCGCCGGGATAATTGTCAGTCTTTATCTCCAACGTCAGGATGTTCTGGTTAGCCACTGCGGTAGAAAGTGTGGCATTCGCTGTAACGCTGTTGTTGTTGGCGTCATCGTCTGTTGTACCATTCACCGAGGTAACTTCTACTTTCATGGTGGCATCTGCATCAATGGTTACATCATTGAAAATTACAGTCTCCAGTTGGTAAGTGTTCAGGTTGCCCGCCCAATCGATAGTTTGGGTTAAATTGCCATTTACACTCAGGTTGACTGTAGCTGCAGTCAGATTGCTGGTGCCTAGGTTTTGGATAAGCGCGGAAGGAGCAAAAGTCTGGGTTTGACAAAATGCACCACTGAAGCCCGTGTACTGAAGTACAGCTGCGTTATTGACGCCAGCGGCAACGGCACAATCTCCATTCATAGCATAAATTTCAGCAGTGGGGGATTGAGGAACTTCCGTAACCAACCGGTTGGAGCAGATATGGTAAATAGTCGGGTAGTAGGTAATTTCATAAAGTTCGGCCAACCAACCCGCATCGTCAACGATGGGATAAGGCGTTCCTGTCACCCAGTCACCTTGCGTGCTGTTGCCAGTCCCGTAAAGGTCATCAAGCGTAGTATTATCATCGCCTTCAATCATGAAAACGAACATCTCATTGGTGCCATTCGGGCCATATTGTTCATAAAGGTTTTCGAGTGCGCCACTCTGGTGATAAGACCAGCAAGGGCCACACCAAGTAGCGGAAACGTCAATTACGACAGTCTTTCCTTGGTCGAGCAATTCATAAAGATTCCAAGTATTTCCATTGATGTCAGTAGCTGTAAAATCGGGAGCGATGCTGCCGTCGGCCAATTGCGCATTTGCGCTCAAGCCAACCAATGCAAAGCAAATAAGTGTAAAGAGTTTTTTCATAAAAATTTGATTTGATAAAATAATATTTAGCTAGCAAGGCAAATCTACGCTTGAGGGCAGGTGCATTTCAAAGAAATATTTCCCAATTTAAGGAAGTTGAAAATTGAAAATTGGAGGAGTCACTGGCTAATTATTTGGGTTCAAAGCCTCGATTGTCTATCATTTTGAAATTAAATTGAGTATTCCACATGGCATCTTCTCTTAAAAATTTCCAATATAGTATATTTAACCGGGAATTAGATTTGCCAATAAAGGAATTCAAATGAGCAAGAATGTATTCGATTTAGTCAAGTCGCTGACCAAACGGGAAAAGGCTTATTTCAATCGCTTCGCAAGTACCTACAGTGGAAGTAAGGAAAAGAATTACCTGTTATTATACGAGGCATTAATGGAAATGGAAGAATACAATGTCGAAGCGCTTAAGCACCGGTTTGCTGGTAGTACTATCGCAAAGTACCTTAGCTCCGAGTCCGACTACTTGGAAGAGCAATTATTGAAAAGTCTCGCAAATTTTTACTTTGATAGCACCCCACACCGGGAGCTGCAAAAGGACATTCTTTTCATTGACATCTTGATTGAAAAAGGGTTTCAAAAGCGGGCTCTCAAAATTTTGGCACAAGCCAAGAAAATAGCATACCGAAACGAAGATTTCACAACCATTCTCAAATTAATCCAGCTCGAAGAGGAAATTCTCTTTGAAGAAGGAATCTTGGGGTTTACCAAAAAACTGGGCGAACTACAAGCAGAACGGCAGCATATTACCAACCAGATACAAAACTTGAATGAACTTCGCCTACTACGAGAGCAAGCAAGAGAGTTGCAATTCACAGAACTCTTTGTTACTGACCCAAGCAAATTCCCCCATATTTTTGCCAATCCACTGATGGAAACGGAAAACAATGCCCTGAGTATCAGCGCAAAAGAGCACTGGATGTATATCAGGGAAATCCGCTACTACCTGACCCGGCAATACAAAAAAGGCCAACTGGCCTCATCTGAATATTTGGCATTTATGGAAGAAAACACACACTTGGTTAAACCTTCCAAAATGCACTCAACCATCAGTAACTACCTTTATTTCTCGGTACTGCTGGGCGATACGGAAACATTTTTTGCGACCCTACCCAAACTGGAGAAAATGCTTGCTAAGTCACCTTCGGACACTGTTTATATACTTTACATAAAATATGCACGGATAATTGAATTATTCTATCAAACTGATGACCCAAGACTTTACGAATTGGCAACAGAAGCCGGAGTTTATCTGACCCAAAACCATGAAAAAATGGGCAATACCCAAGTCAATTACATGGCTTTACTAATGGTCAAGGCATGCTTGGAAACTGGACATTACAAAGTAGCAGCTGACTGGCTCATCTTTTGGAACCATATCGGTCCGCTAGAACACACACTCATACAAAACCGCCTAATGACCCTAATTCTGTACCTTGAATCAGGTTGGAATGACCTGCTGGAATCAGCAACAGCAACTGCTTACAAAACATTGCGCAGCCATAAAAAATACGATAAATTAGCCGCCGCCTTAATTTCTTTTTTTAAAACCCACCTCAAAAAGCCCAATGACATAAAGATAAATCTTGAACAACTTTCAACCAGCCTAGCAGAAATAAAAGCCTCACCAGAAGACAACAAAGCCTTCATATACTATGATTTCCATAAATGGTGCGAGCGAAAAAAGGCCGAGTTGGGAATTTGAAAACTTTGGAAGACAACAATTTTTTCTGGATTGAAATGACCTAAATTTTAATCCAGAATACCGGGAGGCAAAACTGAATTTATTGTATCAATTTTAAAGTGCCATTTTTTTTCGAGGTCAAGTAACCATAAGCCTGCCGAGAATAAT
>JAHEAS010000131.1 GCA_024642645.1 Saprospirales bacterium
CTTCCTGTGAGTCCTCACCGCCAGAGTTGGCAGTATCATCGCCCGTACCGCCTCTTTGAGTGGAAAGAGGTTGATCTCCTGGATTTCCTGACAATGGAATATTATGTTTTTTTCTGTAGTCCTCTATCAACGAATCAAGGTTAGTTTTTTCAGGCAAGAGTTTGCCAAGCTGTTCCCTTGCTTGTGGCACAAATTGGCTGCCATTGTGTTTAGCTAAAAAAGCAATCAACAGCTCGGGCGAGTTTTTTTCGCTCGCCTCCTGGAATCCACCATCCTCTTCCAGCTTGAAAGCACCAATATCCTCGGACCCCTGAAAGAATTTGAGATAAATCCACCACCCCGTAGCACCCAACAAGGCTAGGACAAGAAGGGCAGTCAGCCAGGGTTTTTTCTTTGGTGGCTTGCCGCCGCCAGTTGGTGGCTTTGGCGTATCAACAAGGGCAAACATGATTCCCGCCTTACGCATAGTATGATCCCCTGCCTCTTCCGGTACTGGTTCACTAATGACCCTGATGGTACGTTCGAGAACGATGTCCTTTTTACGGTCTTTCCCATTTTCGTCAATGACGATGAGGGAGATAATCAAGGCCAGTGGGTAGCTGCCTATTTCCAATGGTTTTACGAAGAAAATCCATTCGGTGTATTCGTCTTGTTCAAGAAACTGCTCTGGTGTGGAGCGGCTGGTTATTTCAAAGTACTCTCCATCACCCTCGTCATCAACGAGCTTGACCTCCATGTTTTTGGAGACTCTCAGGGCCTCAATCACCACGTCCACCTCGGTATCCAGTGTATCTTTCAACAGAAGTTCGTCGTAAGCCACCCGCACGATGCACTTCGATTTTTTGAGCTGCTGCATGCGCTCGGGTATGCGGTACAGCACACCGCCCATATTGGCCTTTTTGGCCGTTTCTTTGGAAAAGTCACTTTCTTGTAAAGCACTGAAAAAGGAAAGTACATCATCACGTAGCTTGTCGTATTGGAGGGTAGCCTGCTCATTGCTGACGACGTTTTTTATTCGCTTGTTGTCAATTTCATTGAGGCGGGCTCTGAGCTGCAGCAGCGGGTCAAATTTGGGTACATCCGTGGGAAGCTGTTTTTCCAATTCCTTTAAGGCCGCCTCCATACCCTCGTCCGTCACGAGGTCTCTCAGTGTTTGTTTCAGTTTGGCTAAATCAAGCATTATAGGTAGGTGTTTGTTTCAATTTTTCCTTATATATTATTGGGGACGGATGTAAATTTAAACTTTTTTAAAACATAGCTGCTGTTTATCACAAAATATTATTGTTGTCAAGGCTTCCCAAAGTTCCGTTTATGGTAATTGAAAGCTAGACAACCGCAACCTCCTAGCGCATCGAAACAATCACCCAAACTTCAAAGAATCTCATTTTAAATAAAAATCCTCGACCAGCTTTAGCGTACCTTTGTCCGCCCATTTTCAAACCGGGACAGCAAATATGGACCTAACCACTTTTCGCCAGCGCTTTAAAGAACTCGACGAGGTGGAGCGCATCATGCTCAAACTACTCGCCATCGCCTACGAGCCCATCAACCAAAGCATGATGGTCTCACTCCTGCATGAATGCGACGTGCGCAACGACCGGGGAAATTATGTGCAAAGCCCGCATGTAAAAGAGTACCGGGAACTGCTAGATGCAGGCGGCTGGCTGCACCTCGGCCTCAAGCTGGAGATGCAGGTCGCAGAGAAAGTTCGGGAGCTGGTGATGCGCATGGCAGTAGTGGATACCAACTTCAAAAGCTATGTGCGCAATATTCAAAAAGTGCTGCCCTATCGAGAGTGGATGTGGGGACCCCGTAATTACGATGTGTGCATCCGGGAACTGCGCATCGCCCTTTACGAAGGCAACCAAAAACGGGTGGACGAGGTCATTGGCGACATCGAGCGCTTCCACCCAAATGACTGGGCTACCTCTGATTTTTTCAAAAACTTCTTCTCTCCGTTCGACCCCGAATGGGTGGCCACTTTCCCAGAAGTGATTCAAGGTATGGCCATCGGGCAGCTTGTTAACCAATCATTGGTTGACCTCACCCCTGCAGATGGTTATGTGGCCTACCTCGAAAAAAACGGCTGGATGACCGACAAGGAAAAAAAGAAGACCGGAGTGGTCATCCTATCAAGCCTGCTGCACCGGCAGGGCCGTTTTCAAGAGGCGCTCAAGCTGGCCGAAAAAGAGGAAGCCAGTTTTGGCAGGTTGTTGCGCATTGCCACTTCGTTGTACTTTTTGGGACAAAACAAGTTGGCGCTCAGTTATTTCGAAGAAGGGCTGAAATCGTTCCGCAAGGACATGGGACTGCGAAAGGGCACCTTCCCCGCTTTTTACGGTGTGGTGCACATCCTCGCCATCCTTCGGGAAAAGGAAAAAGAATACCTCAAGACCGCCCAAAAACTCGCCCTCGACACCCCGCCCAACCCCTATGGCAACCTCTTTGATTACCTCCAATCAGGCATCCAGTTCCAGCTCAACAGTTTTATTGATGCCCAAGACTTGCTCGAAGAAGTTCCAAATTCCCCCCTGGAATGGTTTTTTTACGCTGCTGCCCATTACTGGAACAGCATGGTGCTGCCCAACCATGTGCCACCAATTTTGAAACAGCACCTCCACAACGCCACCAAAAACGGCTACCAATGGGTGGAAATGGAGCTGGCCGCCGTGCTCTCTGTTTTTGAAAAAGACAAAAGCCTCGCCGAGGAATTTGCCAAGGATGCGGCCCGGCTGGAAAAAACGCTCGGCTGCCAAAGCATCCTACACCTTTTCCCACGCACCGAGGCATGGGAGCGCTCCTTGGAGGCATTGCTGCATATCCAAGCCAAGAAAGGAAAAAAGTCGGCTACAGCTGCCGATGACAAACAGACCCGACTCGTCTGGTGGGTCAATTTTGACAAACACCTGGTGCAACCCGTAGAGCAAACCTTGGGCAAAAGTGGCTGGTCGAAAGGCCGGAATGTGGCACTCAAACGCCTAAAGGAGATGCAGGTTGAGAACATGAGTGACCAGGACAAAGCCGCCGCCCGCTCCATCAAAATGAACAACCACGGCTACTACGGTGGCGTGGAGTATGTTTTTGAAATGGAAAAACTCTACCAAGCGCTGGTTGGGCATCCGCTGTTGTTCCTCGTTGACAACCCAAGCATCTCCGTCGAATTGGTAGAGCAGCACCCCCAACTGTTGGTGGAGCAAAAGGGCGAAAACTTCGTCCTGCGGTTCTCCCACGAGTTCGATGAATCCGGTGTTCATTTGATGCGGGAAACACCCACCCGCTATATTTTGATGAAAATAAGCGACCAGCACGCCGAAATCAACCGCCTGCTCGAACACGGCAAACTTCGAATACCGCCCAAGGGCAAAGAACGGCTCATTGAGGCGATAGGCAACCTCAGCAGCATCGTCACCGTGCAGTCGGAGGTAGGCGGGGAAGCCGTCAATGTACCGACCATCGAGGGCAACCCCATCACCGTCATCCACCTGCTGCCCGTCGGCGACGGCTTCAAGATTGAGTTCTTTGTAAAACCTTTCACCACCGACCCGCCCTATTTCAAGCCGGGCGCTGGCCGGGAAAGCATCATTGCCGAGGTGGGCGGTCAGCCAACCAAGGCCACCCGTGATTTGAAAGCGGAAAAAGACAATGCCAAGCGGGTGGAAAACGCCTGCCCCATCCTGCTCCGCACCGACAGCGAGAACCGGGAGTGGCTCTTCGACAACGCCGAAGACTGCCTCAACGTGCTAATGGAATTGGAGCCACTGCGCTCGGCGGGAGAGGCCATCATCGAACACCCCAAGGGCGAAAAGCTCCGCATAGCCGGTCAGGTCGGCTTCGACCAGCTTTCCATCGGTATTAGCAAGGAGCGGGACTGGTTCAGTCTGGAAGGAAAGGTGCAAGTCAACGAAAATCTCGTCATGGACTTCCGGCAACTGCTCGACCTCTCTCAGAATGCCAAGGGGCGATTCGTGGAACTGAGCGACGGTCAGTTTCTGGCCATCACCAGCCAGTTGCAGCGCAAGCTGGAGGAGCTGAATAATATTTTCACAAAAACCAAAAACGACCTGCGCTTCCACCCGCTGGCTGTGCATTCACTGGAGGATTTCACGGGGCTGCTCCATGACGTGACGCTGGACGCCGCTTGGAAAAAGCAGCTTTCGAGACTAGCGGAGTCCCGGGAAGTGAACCCGAAAGTGCCGTCCACCTTCAAGGCAGAACTGCGCCCTTACCAAGAGGACGGCTTTCGATGGCTCTCGCAATTGGCCTACTGGGGCGTGGGCGCATGCCTCGCCGACGACATGGGTTTGGGTAAAACTGTGCAGGCACTCGCCCTGCTCCTCGACCGTGCGAAGCAAGGCCCAGCACTTGTTTGCGCTCCTGCCTCCGTGGTGCGCAACTGGTACCACGAGGCCGTAAAATTCACCCCAACACTGAATCCGTTGGTGTTCGGTGAGGGCGACCGCCAGGAGATGCTGGACAACCTCCAACCCTTCGACCTGTTGCTGTGCAGCTATGGCCTGATGCAGCAGGAAGCAGAGGTTTTGATAGGGAAGCATTTTACCACTATCGTGCTGGACGAGGCGCAGGCCATCAAGAACCGGGCGACAAAGCGCTCACAAACAGCGATGTTACTTCAGGGTGATTTCAAAATCATCACCACGGGAACCCCGGTTGAGAACCACCTCGGCGAGCTTTGGAACTTGTTCAACTTCCTCAATCCCGGCTTGCTCGGCTCTCTCGACCGCTTCAATGAGACTTACGCCATTCCGGTCGAAAAACTGCAAGACCGGGAAAAACGCAACCAACTCCGGCGACATATTCAGCCCTTCATCCTGCGCCGTCGGAAAAACGACGTATTGGACGAACTGCCAGAAAAAACGGAAATCACGCTCACCGTAGAGCTTTCACAGGAAGAGCGGGCGTTTTACGAAGCGCTTCGCCGCAAGGCAATTGAGAACATCGAGGGCGGTGGCGGCGAGGCTGGCGACAAACGCTTCAAAATCTTGGCGGAACTGATGCGGCTGCGCCAAGCGGCCTGCCACCCAAGGCTCGTTTCACCGACGAGCGAACTACCCAGCAGCAAGCTGAACCTCTTCGCTGAGACAGTAGAGGAACTGCTGGAAGGCGGTCACAAAGCGCTGGTCTTTAGCCAGTTTGTAAAACACCTAAAACTCATCGAGGAGTGGGCGAAAAAGCAGGGCATCAGCTACCAGTACCTCGACGGCAGTACCCCGCTGCCCCAGCGTGACAAGGCCATCCGGGCCTTCCAAAGTGGCGAGGGCGACCTGTTCCTCATCAGCCTCAAGGCGGGCGGCTTCGGCCTCAACCTCACCGCCGCTGACTACGTCATCCACCTCGACCCATGGTGGAATCCCGCCGTGGAAGACCAGGCCAGCGACCGTGCCCACCGCATCGGACAGTTGCGCCCCGTGACGATATACCGCCTCGTATCTGAGGATACGATTGAAGAGAAAATCGTGAAGCTACATGCTGATAAGCGGGACTTGGCGGATAGCCTGTTGGACGGGACGGAGATGAGCGGGAAACTGAATGCGGATGAGTTGTTGGCGTTGATAAAGGGGTGAGGCAACCGGCAACTTGCTATCTTTGGAGTTCAAAGTAAAGCACCATGCTAATCCTCATCGCCGGGCTACCCGGTACCGGAAAAACGACTATCGCCAAGGCATTTACTAATAAATATGGCGCTGCGCATTTCAACTCCGACCAAATGCGCCGGGAGTTGGGGCTGTGGGGCAGCTATCGCCCCGAGGACAAAACCAGGGTGTACGAGGAGCTGTTAGCCCGAACAGGGGAGGCACTCACCGCTGGGAAAACAGTGGTGGTGGACAGCACGTTTTATCGGGCAAAGTTGAGGGAAAAATTTATTGAACTTGCTGAAAATCAAGGTGTTAAATTAAAGTGGATTCTGGCGATTGCCCCAACCGAAACATTGCTCCAACGGGTAACTGCCCCACGGCCCGACAGCGAGGCTAACGCAGCGGTGCTGAAGAAAATCCAAGCGGAATTCGAGCCTTTGGTACAGCCGCACTTCACGGTTGACACCTCAAAATCTTCGCCCGAAGCAATTGCCGATGCCATCCACAGCTACATCGGCCATGGATAAAAAACAGGTGCTGGATATTGTGGAACGCCATGCCTTCCCAGGCAGTGAAGAAGCGGCAAAGTTTATCGAAACGCATATTTCGTGGGTGATTTTAACGCCCGATTTTGCTTTTAAAATCAAGAAGCCCGTCCGTTTTGACTTTCTCGATTTCAGTTCCCTAGCGCTGCGAAAAAAGTTTTGCGAAGCAGAACTACGACTCAACCGCCGCCTCGCTCCCGACACTTACCTAGGGGTTTTACCAGTTGGGTTGGAAAACGGGGAGTGGCAAATCGGTGGGGAATTGGCCGAAGCCCTTGACTACGCCGTTTGGATGCGCCGGGAAAACGATTCCCGACAGCTCGACAACCTGCTGCGTGCGGGCAATGTGCTACCTGCTGACCTTCAAAAACTGGCACACCAGCTGGCCGTTTTTCACAAAAAACAAGCCCTGCCTCACCCCGATTTCAACACGGGCACATTGGTGGAGGATTTCGCCGACCTGTTTCGCCATGAAAAAAAACTGGTAGCTGCACTGGGCGAAAAGACTGCGCCAGTGCTTGCTGACATGAAGGTGGAGTTGCCCCGTTTTATTGAGCGGCATTCGGGACGCCTGCTTGCCCGTGCCAACAGTGGCTTTTGGGTAGATGGCCACGGCGACCTGCACTCCCGCAACATTTTCCTCACCGACCCGCCCATCGTGTTTGACTGCATCGAGTTTGACCCGCACTTGCGCCACCTCGATGTGCTGAACGAGCTGGCCTTCCTCTGCATGGATTTCGACTTTTTTGGTCGCCCCGACCTCGGCGAAGCGCTGCTCCGTTTTTACCAACAGGAATACCCCTGCATCACCGAACCGACTGACGAGGCGCTGTTCATTTTCTTCAAAGCCTATCGGGCAAATGTGCGCCTGAAAGTCACGCTGTTGAGCAACCATTCAACGGCAGCAACAATTGCCACCCTTCGAGGATATTGGGATTTGCTCCGCAATTATTGGGGTGGGTTGAAATGAAAAACCCGTTGCCCATCGTTCGCCAAAGCAAACCATGTGCAACGGGTTGGCAAGTCATGCTTACCTGTTATCCGCTTTCACCATCTGGAGGGTGAAAGTTCGCCCGTTCTTCAAAATGAGCGCAGCCATGTAAATGCCAATGCGCTTGTCGGCAGCATTGAAGTCGAATTGGTAAAGCTCGTCCTTGATGATTTCACCTTCGTAAATCACTTCCACCAGACGGCCAAAGCTGTCGTAAACGACCAACTTGGCCTCCGTATCTTTCGGTAGGCAAAACTTTATCATGCTGTTATTACTAAACGGGTTTGGTGAGTTATTCAGGAGTATTTTCGAATCGTTTTCTCCACCAAAACCAATCATAGGGCTGGCGATATTCACCTTGATGGAAACGGTTTTTGTGCAGTTGTTCACAAGGTCTTTTGCGGTAAAATACAGCGTCTGCGTCCCCATGCCGATTGTTGGGGTGAAGGTATTGAGGCCATTGGCGTAAGTGCCTGCGGCGTCAGTCAAGTTGGCGTTCTTGTACCAGGTGCTACCAAACTGGTAGGGCGGCATTCCACTGATTTCAAGTGCATTCTGGATGATGCCGCCAATGGTTCCAGAGATGGGGCGGACTTTAACGGAGCTGTTGGCAATGAAAACGCCGTTGAAGCTATTGTTGAAATCCTCGATGACACCGAAATTGTCAATGCTACCGCTGTTTTGATTGACGCCTGTGAAGGTGGTCTTCAGCAAGCCCCAATTGTTGAGAGCGTTTAGGTTGAGGATTTTGCCATCCATGTTGATTTCAGCACAGGCGTGGTTGTTGAGGTAGCCGGAGCCGGCAAATGTTTTGATGGCAATTGGCGAGTTTGGCAAGTTGATGAAACTAGAATTAAGAATCCGTCTGCTGTCGAAATGGCTTCCCAGTTCGAAGGCACGTTGGATATCGTAAGGTTACCACCCGCAAGGTTGTCAAACTTCCAGACCAAGTTCCGGATACCCTCG
>JAHEAS010000132.1 GCA_024642645.1 Saprospirales bacterium
ATTTGTGCCTAAACAAGCTACTTCAGGCAGCGAAAACCAATAATTCCAAATACTGTCTGCCCGCTACCAACTGACAAACTGCCAACTAAAAAATGTACGTTCACGATTATAAAAAAAGGGTGCGCTATGGCGAAACCGACCAAATGGGATACCTCTATTATGGCCGCTATGCCGACCTGTACGAGATTGGACGAGCAGAAATGCTGCGAGCATTGGGACTCACATACAAGCAAATGGAGGAAGAACACCGGGTTATGTTGCCAGTGGCTTTTATGGAAACCAGGTACATACGCCCAGCTAAGTACGATGAACTACTAACAATTAGAACAACACTACGGCAATTCCCCAAAGACAGACACATGACCTTCTATGTTGAGGTTTTTAACGAAGCTAATAAAATTGTTAATGGTGGGCGAATCAGACTAGTTTTTGTGGACATGAACACAATGCGCCCCATAGATGCACCAAAATTTTTCACCAACCTCCTGCTCCCGTTTTTTCCAGAAAACACCTTGCCCCCAGCATAGCCCGAACTTCAAGTATAAACTTTCGTTAAAACTCATTTTGGCGCAAACAAAACCAGTGTATCTTCGGGTTTTAGGGGCAACAGATTCATTAGAATGGATTTCCGCCCATTTGAAAATTCATGGAAAACCCTACGCAAAAGATTGAAAATCAAGAAGTTACAAGTAGCCACCGCAGGTGGCGGCGCTTGCTGCCACTCTTGCTAAGGCGGTTTGTCCAAACCGTACTGACCATCATCTTGTTGCCAATTTTGCTTTTTCAAATTCCGTGGGTTCAAAACAAGGCTGCACAAGAACTGACCATTTATCTCACCAAAGAATTAGGAACTACCGTCTCAGTCGGCAAAGTACATCTCGGCCTTTTTAACAAAATTAACCTGGAAAGTTTTTACCTCGAAGACCTCAATCACGACACTTTGCTCTACACTGGGAACCTTGAAATCAACCACTCTGGCATATTTGGGTTATTGCGCAGCAAGTTTAAAATTGAATCGTTGCAACTTTCCGATGCCGATATCAATATTAGCCGTAAGATTGACCAGACCGGGTTCAACTACCAGTTTATACTTGATTATTTTTCCCCGAAGAAACAAAAAGAGCTTAAAAAGCCTTCATCGTTCCAACTTGACCTTCGCCACATTTACCTTGACCGGGTACATTTTATGAAACCAGATGCCGTGAAAGGGGAGGTTTTCGATGTTTACATAAACCATGCTGAAGGGCATTTCGATAAATTTGACTTGACTGGCAAGCAAATCAGCCTAAGCAGTTTCGACGTTGATAACCCGGATGTGAAAATAACCCTCACCACTGCGTTTCCGCTCACTCCAACGACCCTTCCAGTTTCAATTCAATCTGATGAACCAACTATTGACACGAACAAGCTTGTCATAAATATCAGCAATTTCGACCTAAATGGCGGGCGTTTTTCGCTTCGCAACTTGCGCAAAGAGCCGCAGCGACTCACCCCTGAAAACCTATTAAACTACAACTACCTTGACATAATGGACCTCGAAATCCATTTCAACGATTTTCGGTTTTCAGACTTAGAGTTTGAAGGTGAGGTGGAAAAAATTTCACTCAGGGACACCACAGGCTTCGTACTCGAAAACCTTTCTGCGAAGCAGGCCGCACTTTCTTGTCGTGGAATGAATCTTTACGGCGTCAATCTAAAAACGCCGTTTACAGAGGTTGGTGACACACTGATTTTCAAGTATGGTGGTTCTTACACAGCCTGGGAGGACTTTGTGAACGAAGTAAAAATGGAGGGGCGGTTCCACAATTCACATGTGGCTTTGCAGGACATCATGAAGTTTGCACCTGCGCTCGAAAACAATCCCTTTTTCAAAGAAAACAAATCTCAGGTAGTCGATATTGAGGGCCTCATGAAAGGCTCCATTAACCGACTAGACGGCAGAGACCTTAAAATTAAGATAGCTGACGGAATGGACATTGAGGGCAGTTTCAGTACGCTGAACCTAGCAGTACCGGATGAGCAGTTCCTCCACCTCAACCTCAAACGGCTTCGAACCAATGCTCAAACGCTAAAAAAACTGATACCGCAATTCAAGCCACCAGAGAACTTCAACAAACTCGGCAACCTCAATTTTAGTGGAAAGTTCGACGGTTTTTTTGTGGATTTTGTGGCAGACGGCAAGTTGATGACGGACATTGGAAGCGCTGAGATGTTCATGAACCTAAAGATTCGAGAGGGCAAGGAAAAAGCCCGTTTCGCTGGCGACCTCTACCTCCATGAATTCGACCTTGGTGCCTGGTCTGGAAACCGAGAACTTGGCAAAGTCACGCTCGACTCCCATGTTAAGAAAGGCGTTGGGCTAACACTGAATAGCGTTTCGGCAGAGTTGGATGGCATCGTTGATAGTTTGGTTTTTAAGGGCTACAAATACAGGAACGCCACCATCAAAGGCCAGCTGAATGCCAATAGTTTTGCGGGTGATTTCAGCATTAATGACGGAAACATAGACCTGGTTTTCGGTGGCGAAGTCAATTTTACTGACTCTTTGCCCAGTTTTAATTTTGTTGCTGATGTCAGAAAACTGGACATGCGCCCACTGAACCTAACTTCAAAGGATTTCCAATTTTTTGGGAAAATAGACATGAAATTGAAGGGCAAACGGCTTTCGGACATCATGGGCACAGCGCAAGTAGTTGATTTTAGAATAGTAAAAAACCGAAAGGACAGTCTTACTATTGATTCGGCAATTCTATCTTCTGGCTGGACAGCAGATAGGCTAGAGAAGGTTTTTACCGTAAACTCCACACTCGGAGACCTATCCGTCAAAGGGATTTTTGACATTGAAAAAATCCCTTCGCAATTGACCCGCTTTGTTTACACCAACTACCTCCATTTTGCCCAGCGATTAAAAATTAAGCCGCCTGAGCCCTTGATTGATACTGCCAAATTTGAATTTGACCTCCAAGTTTTTCAACTTCAGAATTTGGTCAATTTTCTCAAAGAAGATTTAAGCGGCTTTGATGCCTCGTCTGTAAAAGGCAGTTTTGATGGTTTCCAAAACAAGGCCTATCTTGAAGTGGAAGTGCCATCGTGGGAGTACCAAAATATCAAGTTTAAAGACGTGTATTTTCGAAGCAAACTCAATGGACCTGAGGGTAGCCTTCAAGTTGGGGTGATTGAAACGGCATTTAGTGAGACACAAAAGTTATCGCCAGTATCGCTGATTGGCTCTATTTATACTGACACCTTGGAGTTCCTTATCATTTCCTCAAACTTTTATAAAATACTCGACAACATCAATATTAATGGCATCGTATCGCTGGAAGGTGACGATGCCTATCGCATAAGTTTCAAGTCAAGCGACCTGGTGGTGCTAAACGAGACCTGGCAAATGAACACCGATAACTTTTTGAGAATTGGGGAAGGGAAAGTGGAAACAGAAAACTTCATCTTAACCTCTGGCCAGCGCAGCATCAAACTAAATAGCGTAAGAAATGAGGGGTTGGAACTTGAATTGGCGAATTACCCCATCGACTCATTGGAGTTCATACGTGAAATAAAAAAGCACAAGATAAGTGGCATCGGGGATGTTAAAGCTCGTGTGAAGAATGTGTTCAAGTTTGAAGGATTATCCGCATTGCTGCGAATTGACAGCCTCCATGTCAACGGGGACGACTACGGTGTTCTGCGCCTCGATGCTTCAACGAATAACATTAAAGAGACAGTCACAGCCTCACTTTCCATTGAAGGGGATTCAAGTGTGGTGCTTGCTGACGGTTATTTTAATCCACCTGGTTTTACACCCGTAGCCAACAGAAAATGGATAAAAGGTGAACCACTATTTTTTGACTTTAATGTGGATCTTGAAAAAATTCCGGTCAAAATTGTCCAGTATTTCGTGCCTGAAGTACTAAATCCGAAAGGAAGCTTGAGTGCTACTGGGATTCATTTCAGCGGCTTGCCGTCAGAGCCTGATATTAGTGGAGAAGCTTTTGTGAACAAAATTGAATTTACGATAAAACCATTGCAAGTAACCTACCGTGTACCGAATGGCAAGGTGGCCATCAGCAACCGAATTTTCGACGCAAAGGGTACTTGGGTTTATGACCGCTTTAATAACAAAGCCGAATTGGATGGTGGCATTGTTCATAACCATTTGAAAGATTTTGGATTGAGTCTGAATATCCGAACAGAATTGAACAAACCCTTTCTTGGCCTCGAAACTACTGAAAAAGATAACCCTATTTTTTATGGTACAGCTATCGGCACTGGCAATGTTTGGTTCAATGGCACATTTGCCCAACCCGAACTTTATGTAAAAGCCACCACTTCCAACGATACCCACATGTATCTTCCAATGACCAACACCACCACTTCGAAACGCGTGGATTTCATTGAATTTACAAAACCTACCCTCGAAACGGATACCATAACTGGCACACCCGGGTCAGCTGTAGAAGCTCGGGGGTTGAACATGGTTTTTGACATCGACATAACGCCAGTCGCAAAGATGGATGTTGTATTTGACCGGGCTTGGGGGGATATGTTGCAAGGAACAGGAAGCGGTTCTATTCAAGTAAATCTTGACCGCTATGGCAAATTTGACATCAACGGAACCTATACCGTCGTCACAGGAAACTATCTGTTCACTCTGATGAACCTCGGCCTGAATAAACCATTTATTGTACAACCAGGAGGCACTATTACTTGGGGTGGCAACCCTTATGAAGCGGTCATAGATATTAACGCTACCTATTCAGGCCTCTCTACTTCAGTTTACAGCTTTATTGCTGATTACCTCACTGTCGCAGCGGACGACGTGAAAGACATTGCAAGAAGCAGCACCCCTGTAAACTTGACCATGCAATTGACTGGGCAACTCCTTAAACCTGACATTGCATTCGACATTTCGTTCCCCAGTTTAGATTCCGAATTGAAAAATTATGCAGAAAACAAGATGCGAACAGTTCGGCTCGATCCAAATGAATTGAACCGCCAAGTATTTGGACTGCTGATGCTCGGGCAATTTTTGCCATCTGGTTATACCATTCAAGCAGGCGACGTAGGAATCAACACCGTCAGTGAAATGCTTTCCAACCAGTTATCCATTTACCTCACCGAATTTGTGTCCGAATTTTTTACCGGCAAAAGCCTGATTCAAGGCATTGACTTTGACATCTCCTACAACCGTTTCACTTCCAACAATTTCGACGCAGAAAACCCGACATCCAGTTACACCAACAATGAATTTCGCACAAAACTCAAGGTCATTGTAAACGACCGGATTTCTGTGCAGTCAGGGCTAAACTTTGGGAATGAAACTTATACTGGAAATAACGGCTTGTTGGGAGGTGAGTTCATCATCGAATATGTGCTCACCAAAGACCGCCGTTTGAAACTAAAGGTTTACGGCGGCACCGAAGCCGATATCACAGGAGGAAGCCGCAAGCAAGGTGGCGTTGCGCTCAGCTACAAAAGGGAATTCGATTCATTTAGTGAGCTATTTGAAGCCAGCAGGTCGAAGCGGGAAAAACGCATTCAAAAAAGAACGGGAGGGAAGTAATCGCAGGTCATTTCAGCTCCACCCAAACAGGAAGGTGGTCACTGTATCCTCCAAAATAGCGGTCGCCACCATAAGTCCTACTAGGCGACAACCCATATTTTTCATCCTTGTACATCATCCATTCTTGTTGGAAAATGCCTGACTTTGTATACTTCAATTCTTTATTCCCTCTTGCGAGGTTGGTGGAGAGTATGATTTGATCGAGCATGTTCCAATCGCCCTTGTAGCGGTAACTGCCCTGACCGTTTTCCTTAAGTCCTGAAAAACAATTGTACATCGAAATCTCCAAAAAATTGCTTGCAAATGACTGAGCACCAATATCTTGTGTCATACTAGGGTCTGTTGGCTCATCGTTCATATCGCCCATGACGATGATATTTGCGCTGCTGTCCAAATTGAAAATGGCCGCTATTTCCTCGCCAATTTTCGAAGCAACATACCTGCGCCTCGGCTCCGTTTCTTTTTGCCCACCACTCCTGGATGGCAAATGTGCCACGATGATGTGTAGATTTTCCTTTCCATTGAACTTGCCCTCCACTAGCAACAAATCACGGGTTGTGTAATTTGGATATTCAGGTATCATCCCGACAGGGAATCTGATGCGAATAGTATCTGATGAAATGACCTTAAACACCTTTTTTTTATAAAGTAACGCCACATCAATGCCCCTAAAATCAGGTGACTCTAAATGCACGTACCCGTAGTTGTGCGCTTTTAGACTGGTATTATTGCAAAAATCTTCCAACACCTTTGCGTTCTCCACCTCGGCCAGCCCAACTATTGCCGGGTAACCCATGCCATCAACAACCTTAGCCAGGTGGTCAAGTTTCATTTGGTAACGCACTGGCGTCCAATTCTTTTTGCTGTTGGGCAAATACTCGTCATCACCAGCATTGTTTGGGTCGTCATCGGTGTCGAAAAGGTTTTCAACGTTGTAAAAGGCTACTCGGTAGGCACCTGGGTCTGAGGTTTTTCCCTTTTGGGAAATTGAGCAGCTGTAGGCTAAAAATAGGGCGAGAAGGAGAGTGAGAAGTTTGTTCATTTAAAAAAATTAAGGGATGCAAGGTCGTGAGAAGCACTTGAAGTGCATGAAACTTTGCATCCCTTTGTGAATTAACTTACCAAATACCGACCTACTTAAAAGGATTCTGAAAGGCCGGGTTGCTGTAATACGTCGTATCTGTGAGGGCATCAAGAAAGGCCAATAAGGCCATCTTGTCATATTCGCTCAAGTTGAGTTGGGTGATGGAACCTAACACCACGTTATCAGCATAATGGCCACCAGAGTTGTAGTGTTCGATGACTTCTTCCAGTGTTTGAATGCTGCCATCGTGCATGTAAGGCGCAGTGAGTACGACATTCCGAAGTGAAGGCGATTTGAACATGCCATTATCTGTCAAATTGCCAGTGATAGCGCCCAAACCTTTGTCAGGGAAGTCGTTCAATGTAGCCACTTGTGTAATGGCATTATTACGATAAACCTCTGAGGTGTAAAGCGCATTGCCATCATGACAATGGGCGCAGTGCCCTTTTGGGTCATTGGGTCCCCCTTGCTGGTCGTCAAAGTATATCTTCCCCCCGTCAATCTCCAAATCTGAGAGGAGAAATGGATTTGGGTCAAGCTGGTACTTTATTTTATCGTAGCGAGAATTTGCACTGATGAGGGTACGCTCAAATTGGGCAATTGCTTTTGCTGCCAGTTCCTTAGTAATATCCATTGAGTTGTCAATTCCAAATGCCTGACGGAAACGCTTTTTGTAGTCTGGATGACGGCGAAGTTTTACCTCCACGTCCTTCCACAATTCCGCCATTTCAACCGGGTTCTCAACTGGGTGCAATGCTTGATCTTCCAGCGTTGGGGAGCGGCCATCCCAAAACATGCCTTTTGACTGGAAGCCTATGTTTATTAGCGACATAGAACTGCGATTGCCGAGTAAGCCCCCCACACCAGGACTGATAGCTGTTATGTCGTTAAAGTTGTATTGCAACTGATGGCAGCTACTGCACGAAATGGTGCTGTCTTTCGACAAAATTGGGTCATAAAACAGCCGCCTACCAAGCTCAATCCCCTCGTCGGTGAGCGGGTTGTCAGCAGGAATGTCCATTGACGGCAGGCCCGGCGGGATAATCAGCGTGTGATCGGTAGGGTCATAGACGATATTCGTCAAATCTTCACCCACCACAGGGTCACTGCCATCGTCATCTTTGCAGGCAGCAAAACCCAGTATCAAAAGCAGTAAGGAAAAACTTAATTTCTTCATGACAAAAGTGGCTTGTTTAAGTCAATTATTTGCTTCGCAATTTATTGTAAATCAGATGCCTCCCCATTAATCTTCAATCGAGCATGCCTGCTCCCAATGGCTCATTAAATCAATGGCAAGCGGCATATCGATTAATTCTTGTGTGTCCTTATTGTCCGGGTTTGAAAGGTCAAGCGCTACACCATTGCTGACATAGATTTTGAAAACATCAGCCTTTAGGTTTAGG
>JAHEAS010000863.1 GCA_024642645.1 Saprospirales bacterium
CTCGCCATTGGTCAAGCTCCAACCAGATTTTCGGGCATGGGCTACCGCACTACGTCGCATTTGAAATGGGACAGTTACACAACCTTCACACCAGTTGGCTATAACATCTACCGCTCTACCGTAAGTAACAGCTATGGCGCTCCGGCAAGGCGCATAGGCGCCTACACGGACTACACTGATTATGGACTCAATGCCTCCATGACCTATTACTACAAGATTGCGGCGTTCGATGCAGCAGGCAACGAAAGCGCCCTGTCGAATCAAATTACCGTCTCCACGAACAATAATGTGTACACGAAAGTGGCGAGTCTCGACCTGCTCATACCCATCTACATTGGCGGCATGACGGCTTCAGCGCCCAACGAAATAATAGGCGACTTGGAATTTGCACGCCAGTTTTACTTCCGCAACACTTTTGGCCAACTCAACCTGAAATACCATTTTTGGATAATCCCTGGGTACCCGCCAGCAAACAACAGCGGTCAGGCCGACTTTGGCACCATCGAGGCTGACCTAAAAGCCAAAGGCGTGCTTGACAACCAGTACGATGCCGTGTTCATCGAGGCCATGAATCTCTACGGGTTTTTCGGCGGTGCTTGGTGGCTGGGCCAAACGGCTGGAAGCATGGGCTACGACTGGACACACTGGAATGCCCTCGACCACTATACACAAGGCAATGCCTGGCTCTTCACCCATGAGTTCGGTCATGCGCTCGACCTCGTGATTGCCAAAGGAAGCGGCTACCCCGAAATGTTGTACAATCATTTCGGCGGAAACTTCCCACTGCCAGCCGAAACTCCCATCTTCGATGCTGGCGACGGCTTCGATGGCATGGCTGAAATTCTTCGGCTTTTCAACAATCACCTCAACTACGCCGCCCCGTGGGACGGTTATTTTGAAGTGCAAGACAGCGACGGCGATGGATTGGCCGACAACGATCTCCGGCTGGTGGCAGATGAACATCGCTTTGGCTCCAATGCCAACCTGCCCGACACTGACAGCGACGGCCTGAACGACTTGGCGGAATACCATGCCGGCACGTTCTCCAGCGCCAACCCCACCGACACCGATTCCGATGACGACGGCCTCAACGATGGCCTTGACCCCTACCCAGTCTCCAATTTTTCTGCGCAAAACCCAAAAACCACCACACCGATTTCCATTGACGGAGTACTGGGTGCTGGCGAAGACTGGCATCCGATGGTCTCCAAACCCTTCTTTTCCAATGTGCCGGGTGCAACGCTGAGTACCTTCACCACTTGGGACGACAACAATTTTTATTTCGCTTTTCAAAGCAACCAGCCGCTGAAATACTTCCTGCAAATGGACGGTAGCGGGGAGGACGGGATGCACTCTTCGGACATCCGTTTCCCCAATGGTGACTATACCAGCGTGAATAACAACTCTTTCAGCGACAGCTATTATGTTTCTGGCGAGCTAATCATCCGCTCCGATGGCTCGCAGGTGTACTTGAAAGAGCAGCCAGTGCCTGGCTCGCAGGTGACCACCACCTCTACGGGCGGTATTTACACAACAGAGGTCAAGCTGCCGCACAACATCGGTCCTGGTCATGGCAATGTGTACACGCCACCCGGCTCGCCAGTGGTCACCACTCAGTCGTACCATGAGGGCGACATCATTGGCATCGGCCTGATAGCGCTACCGCTTTCAGAATCAAACGGTAACGTGGCCATCGAATGGACGGGCTACTACGTGAACAAGCACGTCATTTTGATGAACGACTACCTCCACAACTATGACATGGAACTGACCGGCAGCACAATAGCCAACTATTGCGCCAGCACTTCCAACTTCCCGTGGGAAGATTGGATAGCCAAGGTCAAAATAGGCATACTGAACAACGCATCCGGCAAAAGCCTGTACAGCGATTTTACCAGCCTATCAACCAATTTGCCCACAGGTTCAACACCTGTTGGACTGACCACGGGGTTCAGCTACTTCACCTGGGATGAGTACTGGCGGGTGTGGATTGACCTGAACCATGACGGGGACTTCACCGACGCTGGCGAAACCGTTTTCGAAGGCATGAAACCAAAACCAGCCAACGGCACGGCATCGTCCACGCTTACCGGCAACCTCAACATTCCCGCCTCTGCCCTAACGGGAGAAACAAGGATGCGGGTTTCGATGAAAAGGGGCGCTTACGCAACGCCTTGCGAGACGCTTGCCTTTGGCGAAGTGGAGGACTATACGGTG
>JAHEAS010000864.1 GCA_024642645.1 Saprospirales bacterium
ACCAGGCGTGACGAAACTGAATCGCGACAGCCAGGAGCTGAACTTGACACAAGCGACACGATAAACGTATCGGCTTGGGTGCCGTTGTTGAAATAGGTATGCGCCGGACTCTTGTTGCCACTTCCTTGTCCGTCGCCAAAATACCAGCCAAAATTAGTCGCTGCCGCACTTGAATTGTTTGTGAATATGGTTCCGAAGGGACTGCAGCCTACGGTGTCGTGTGTAAAGGCGGCCACGACCTCCGGATAAACCGACACGCTGTTCACCGTTGAGTCCAAACAACCAAAGCTGTTTTCCGTTTTTAACTCAACATCATAACTTACCGTTGTGCCGCCGCTATTATTGAAAATATGCACAGCGGTGGGAACCGTAGTATCCAAGGTGCTGTTGTCACCAAAATTCCAGTGATAGACCGAAACTCCTGTTCCGGATGAAGTGAAGGTTACCTGAAATGGGGAACACCCTGCATTTAAATTTGTTGTAAAGTTCGAAGAGGGCCTAGGATATACCCTGACCAGACCCGAGCTACTGGTTTTACAGCCCACCTGTGAGGTGGCATTAAGGGTCACGGTGTAATCGCCCGGTATGTTGTAGTTTATGGTAGGCGTTGCACCGCTACTTGTTCCAGGAGCACCGCCCGTTATCCACTGATAAGAAATGGCATTGACGACAGAAGGCATTTTAACGGACAGCGGGACACAACCGGAATCCAGTTTTGACGGTATTTGAGTAGGTCTTGGAAAGATCAGGTAATTGTCGTAGGCTGTGTCGGAACATCCATTGGCCGAGTAGGCAACCATAAATACATAAGCTGTATCCAGATAATTACTGTCGTTGACAAAGGTATCCTTGGGGTGCACCATCGCTGAGGTCTTGCCATTCCCGAAATCCCACAAATAAGAAACCGCACCATTTGACGACAAATTCCTGAATGCAATTACGGTGGGTGTACAATTCGGGAAATTCGAACTATCAGTAAACTGGGCCACCGGATTTGGATAGACCAATACATTCAGCGAACTGGTATCTGTACAACCAAAAGCCGTAAAGGCCACAAGATTGATCGAGAATACCGTGTCTTTTCCGTAATTATTTACAAAGGTGTGTGTTGGACTGGCCAGCGTCGAAGTATCACCATCGCCAAAATCCCAAAAGAAACTGGCTGAATTGACAGAAGAATTGTTCGTGAACGATACCGTAAGGGGCGAGCATCCAAAGGTCGTGTCCATGGCAAACGAGGATATGGGTAGTTGCTCGGCAATTACAGTAATGGTGTCAATGGCAGAGCAATTGGCCGTGGCTATTTCCAATACGACATCATACGATCCTGCCAATGCATACGTATGTGTTGGATTTTGCGTTGTTGAGTTTGGTGAGCCATCGCCAAAATCCCAAAGCCAGCTTACGATAGGGTCGCCTGAAGCATGTGATGAAGAATCCAAGAATTGAGCCAACTGATTGGCGCAAATACTTTTGGGTGTAAAATCAGGTACAGGTGTCTGATATACGTTGATAACCTGATTGTCAGCATCTGTACAACCGAAGATATTTGCAACGGTCAGTGCGGCACTGTAATTGGCCGGAAAACCATAAAACTGTAGTCCGGGATGCTGCGCACTGCTAATCTGGCCGTTGTCAAAATCCCAGTCCCAGGTAAGAATGGTGCCCGTGGAACTATCAGAGAAAGTCACGTAAAGACTGTCACAACCCACTTGATTGTCAATGCTGATATTGGCCGTCGGACTAGGCAGGACTTCCAAGGTCCAATAAGCCGTATCAGAACAATTGGCGCCGGCTATTTGCACAGCCAACCGGATGGTGTAAGTTCCAGCCGTATTGTATGTGTGGGTCTGATTGCCGGATCCTGTAGAAACAAAACCCCCTCCATCGTCAAAATCCCAGGCAAAGGCATTGGCGCCACCGGTGGAAAGATTCTGAAACAATACATTTTCACCGGCACAAACCGTATCCAATGAGGAAAGATCCGCAGTTGGTGGAGGAACAATGGTAATGACAATTGAAGCCGGTTCCTGCCCACACATGTTGCTGTCGATCATATTGACCACATAGGTCCCTTTACCGGGAAAGGCAATGGGTATCGGATTGGGACTAGGCGTACCTGCTGTTGGCCCTGACGTTCGCCAATCGAAAATTGAATCAGCGGTATCAGGAGGAATACTCCAGTAATTGCCGAAATTCCACCATTCATAGCGCTGA
>JAHEAS010000865.1 GCA_024642645.1 Saprospirales bacterium
AAAGCTCGGGGGTATTTGGTTCGCATTCAGTTGTTGGGCTACCAGCTGCAACAACTGTTGCGATTGCTGATTTTGCTCATTTATGAAACGCTCAAATATTTCCAATGACTTGGTTTGATTGGTCTGGAAAGATGCAAGTGTTGACTGGAGTAATTGAAGGACTTCTTTATTCATGATTTCTTCTTCATTTTCGGTTTTAAAATTATTGGTGACCTGCTGAACGGGTACTTCCACGATTTTTTCGACAGTTACGATTTTTTCCACTATTTGAGGTCTGCCTCCCGATAGCTGAAACCCATCGTTCAGGGCGTCCTGATAGGCATTCCGGGTGTCTGCGGAAACATAGTTGCTCCCATTCAGCTTGACCGACAGTTTGGAGGTTGGAGGCAGGCGGGGCAGCGTTTTTTTATAAGGGTCTAAATTGGAAATTGGCAAACCCAGGACTTGCAGCTGTACCACCGCTTGCCGGAATTGCAGGTCACTGTCTTTTTGGTGATTGGGGTTGAGGGCAACCGAATAGTATTCTTTGCCTTGCAGGATGTTTTTTACCAAATTGGTAACCACCCCTTTCGGGCCAAATTCAACAAAGACTCGGCCACCCGCTTGGTGGATATTTTCAACTTGGTTCTTAAATAAAACCGGATTCAAGAGCTGATTTTCCAACATTGATTTGATGGCAGCCACCTGTGCCGGGTAGGCATCTCCGGTTGTGTTGGAATAAACAGGGACACGTGGGGCGTTCATTTTTTGATGCTCGATAAAATCGGCAAAAGGCTCGACTGCATGTTGCACAAATTCGGTGTGGAAAGCAGCGGCAACCGGAAGCGGCACGACGGTAAACCCTTGTGTTTTCAATTGTTCGGCGCCGGCCATGATGGCAGCGGTACTTCCCCCGAGCACGACCTGTTCGTTTGAATTGACATTGGCGATGAGCAGTCCGGGCAGCTTGGCGATGGCCTGTTGGACTTGAACTTGGGATGCCTTGACGGCGAGCATGGTTCCGGCATCTTCTGAGGTAGGAGCGATGGACATAGCATTCCCTCGGGCTTTGGCCAAGGCCAAAAAGGTGGCATCTTCGTACACGCCGGCGGCCCAAAGCGCGGTAAGCTCCCCGAAGCTATGGCCTGCGGTAAATTGTGGCTGGAAACCTGCTTTTTCTAAACTGCGGTATTGCCCCATGCTAAGGGCACCAATGGCGGGTTGGGCAAATTGCGTTTGCGTGAGCGCCTGCTGTTGCGCAGCTTTTTCTTCCTTCGTAAAAACGGGGATTGGGAATATTTGACTGGATAAAGGCGCTTCTCCATTTTGGATAAATAAAGCATCTGCTTGCGCAAACGTGTCGCCTACTTCCGGGAAGGCATTGGCCAGTTCCCGGCCCATTCCAACGTACTGGGAGCCTTGGCCGGCAAAAAGCGCTACCACTTTTTGTTGGTTGGTGTCGATTCCATGTGGCCGGTAGTAAATGCCCTTCGGGTGGCTCCACTCGGATGTTTCGGGTTGTAGTTTGGGGATGGCAATTTGTAAAAACGCCATGCATTCTTCCTGACTTTCTACGACAAAACCCAATCGAGCATGAGCGGGGTTTAGGGTCGTTTTTTTACTGGCATTCACCAATTCGGTAAATGCTGCTTCACCATCAGGCCCCTGCAATTGCTCCAAAACTGCCTGACAGGTTTGCCTCAGCTGATTAGGGTCAGCGGCTTGCAGCAAAACTGTTTTGTAAGGCTCGTGCAGGCGATAGGTTGTTGCTTTGTTTCCCTGATATTCTTCGAGGGTAAGGTGGACGTTGATTCCGCCAAAGCCAAAAGCACTCACACCTGCCCGCCTTGGATGACCGTTGCGCAGCCAGGGGCGTGCTTCGGTGTTGAGGTACAGGGCCGATGCTTCGATATCAAATGCCGAATTTGGCTTTTCAACGTTTATGGTAGGGGGCAGTACTTTGTGGTGCAGCGCCAGTGCCATTTTGATGAGACCAGCCGCACCCGCCGTTGCCTTGGTGTGTCCAATTTGAGATTTGACGGAGCCCAGCGCGATGTGTTGTTTTTGGGGATTGTCGGCACCAAAAACCATTTGCATGGAAGTCAATTCCGTTGGGTCGCCGGCTCCGGTACCAGTGCCATGACCTTCGAGGAGACCGACCGTTGCCGGCTCATAGCCAGCGTCCTCGTAAGCCCGGCGCATGGCCAATGCTTGCCCTGAAGGGCGAGGTGCATAAAC
>JAHEAS010000866.1 GCA_024642645.1 Saprospirales bacterium
CAGGGGTAGTGCTAGGCCTCGGCACCCGCATCAAGGAACTGCCCGAGCGCCTCCGCCGAATTCCCGACCTCAAGGCTTGGGGCCGGGAGGTGCAATTGCAAATCCCACTGGACAATGCCTTTTTGCAAGGCGAAAAAGTGAAAGTGACCATGACGCAAACAGCGGCGTTATCGTTTTACTGAAAACGGTTGATGAGGGTTGATGAGTTTTCAGGCCTCCCATTAACCCTAATCAACCCATATCAACCCAAGGATGAAGCAAGTTTCCATTACCATTTTCATATTGTGTTTTTGCGCAGCAACATGGTCGCAAATCACGCCCAACCAACTGCTCGCCACGGCTTGGGACGACCCTTCCGTTCAACTTCATCGGGAGCAGCAAGCTTTTCTTGAAAACACCGCCTTCAACCTCCCGCTGCTCCGCAAACTGGAACTCCGCACCGAATCCCGGGACCTCGACCCCAAGCAGCAGGAATACGCCCTGCGCATAGGAACGAATGGCTTTGGAATGAAGCGTACCCAGTCCGCCATTTACGGCTCGATGAAGGAACTAACCGAGGCCGAGCGGCAAGTGCTCGTGCAAGCCGCCCTACTCGACCGCTACGAACTACTGCTCGACGTGTATTTTGACCAACGCAATGCTGCCTTGCTAGGTCGCCAAAAATTAATATTGTTGGACAAAAAAAGGGTGTTTGGCCAGCAGCTTTCACTGGGCTTGGAACAAAACCTCAATGATTTTTTCAGGGTGGAGGAAGACATGCTAGACATTGAGAAGAAGCTGTTCAATCTGCAAGGGAAAGCACCCGCAGAAAGTATCATTGTCCAAATTTTCACAGGCAGAAATGAAGGCGTGACGGTTGATACGCTAATGCCCATCCCCATGATGCTTTCCATGGCAGCGTTGGGAAGTACCGCCGTTTCACCGAACCTTCGGCGAGAACAAGCCCAGGCCAACATGGCAGCACTGGAGGCCGAGATGAAACGCATGGAAGGCAAAAACCTCTTGAGTTACCTCCAGTTCCGATACACCGGCAATGCAAAAGACCTGCTCGAAGACCGTTTTTCCATCGGCGCTGGTATCGAATTGCCATGGCCAAAAGGCAGCAAATTAGCGGAACAGGAACGCCAGCTGGAAGCCTTGGATGCCAAAATGGATGCTGAAATGGAAATGGCAAAATCCGAACAGACTTTTTCACTAAAAAGGCAAGCACTCACCACGCTCATTTCGGAGCATGCTTTTTTACAAAACCAATACGAATCCTTCAAAGAGCAGTACGCCCCACAGCGCCTCTATGGCAGTGGACTTGAAAACCCAGAGACTTTACTGAGGGTGCAGGAAACCCTCATTAGGCTCGAACTGGAAAAATTAAGTGTGGAAAAAGACATTTACCAAGCCTACCTAAACCTACTCTCCGAGACAGGTTTGCTCTCTGCCGAACCTGCCCGAAACTTCCTCTCACCCAGTTGGGATTTGATTCCCCGCTGACAGTTCGACTACTATCACCAACTTCATGGCTCAGGTTCGGAGAACTTTGTTTTTCTTTGGAAAAATTTCACAAAAAGCTTCAACCTATGTCCAATATGAAACCCTGCCTTGGCCTGCTGGCCGTTTTGTTTTGCTTCGCAAATACCCTTGCGGCGCAAGTCGTCATCAACGAATACACAGCAGCCAACCTCTCCACCACACCCGATAACTACGGAAAGCACGAGGATTGGATAGAGTTCTATAATCCCGACACTGCACCCGCCGACATCAGCAATTTCCAGCTAAGCGACAACCCCAACAAACCCGACAAATGGAAATTTCCGCAGGGCACAAGCATTCCGGCGAGCGGCTACCTCGTCGTTTGGCTCTCTGGTCGTGACGAAGCGATAAACGGTAACATCCACGCCAATTTTAAACTCACACAAACCAAAGGAACACCTGAGCGCCTCGTTTTTAGCAACGCCAGCGGTGTGGAGATGGAAAACAGGAAGGTAAAAAAGCTGCAACTTGGTCAGTCCGCTGGCAGAAAAACGGACTTTGGAATGGACTGGGGCTTTACAGTCGTACCCACACCAGGTGCCAGCAACAACGGAGTTTATTTTTACGAAGATTATGTGGAAGACCCTGATTTTGATATGCCTGCGGGGTTTTACCAAGATTCCGTGGTGGTCACCATCACTTGCGAGGACAGCACCGCCGTCATCCGCTACACCACCAACGGCAATTTG
>JAHEAS010000867.1 GCA_024642645.1 Saprospirales bacterium
GCAGCCGTTCCAAGCGGCATGTACGAGCGGCGAGCCATCGGGCAGGCCACCGGCGTTGTTGACGAGTACCATCAGGGCCATCGTGAGGCCACGGAACACGTCAAGGGACAAAAGGCGTTTGTTGGATTCCATCGTTTGTTTATCGTTTTGAATGTGACTATGTCAATTTGGGTTAATTTGATTTGAGATTGCAGATTACATGATTCCAGATTTAAGATTTGCCCACGGCACTCCCAATCTGCAATCTTAAATCATGTAATCTTGAATCTTAAATCAATTCATTTTATCCAAAAACAAAGCGCCTTTCCCGTTTGCCGTCGAGAAAGGCGCTTTGTTTTTTCGATGAAAAAACGTCCTTTCTCAACCCGGTGGGCTGACGACGATAATGATGTTGGCAATAATTATGGTTAGGTTAGACATAGAATATTTTCAAAAGTACTAATAAGTAATCAAGCCACTTCCACCTCCTTCATTGCAATCTCGGTTACTTTCTTCGCTACCAAATCCCCCATCGCAGAACACCCTACGGATTTCGTAGCCTGCAAATCGCCTGTGCCATAGCCCGCTTCCAGCGTAACCTTCACCGCTTCCCGAATGGTATTCGCCTCATCGCTCAAACCAAGGTGGTCGAGCAACATGGCAGCGCTGAGGATGGCGGCCAACGGGTTGGCGATGTCCTTCCCGGCGGCCTGTGGGTAGCTGCCATGTATCGGCTCAAAGAGCGCCACTTTTGCACCGACCGAGGCCGAGGGCAACATGCCGAGCGAACCTGCCAGTACGCTGGCCTCGTCGCTGAGGATGTCGCCGAACATGTTCTCTGTCAGCACCACATCGAAGCTGGTCGGGAACTGGATGATTTGCATGGCGGCGTTGTCCACGTACATCCAGTCGAGCTGCACGTCGGGGTACTCGGCGGCACCGAGGTCGAAGACGATTTTTCGCCAAAAACGGCTGGTTTCAAGGACGTTCGCCTTGTCCACGAGGGTCAGTTTGTTGCGGCGCAGCCGGGCGTACTCAAAGGCCAGCCGGGCGATGCGCTCGACTTCCATTTTTGTGTAAACACAGTAGTCATAGGCGCTGTCCTCGGTCTTTCCTTTTTCACCGAAATAGATGCCGCCCGTCAGTTCCCGGAAGATGACGAAGTCCACGCCCCTCACTTTTTCCTCCCGCAGCGGGGAGAGGTGCAGCAGGTTCGGATAGACAGTCACCGGACGGATATTGGCGAAGAGGCCGAGGCTCTTGCGCAAGCGCAACAGGCCTTGTTCCGGGCGCACCTTGGCCGTCGGGTCGTTGTCGAAACGGGGGTGGCCGATGGCCCCGAACAGCACGGCGTCGGCAGCGAGGCAGGCATCGAGCGTTGCCTGCGGCAATGGGTCGCCGTGCTTGTCAATGGCGATGGCGCCCATGTCGGCGAAGGTGCAATCGAACGTGTGGCCGAAGGATTGCCCCACGGTTTTCAGCACTTTCAGCGCTTGGCCGGTGACTTCTGGGCCGATGCCGTCGCCGGGGAGGACCGCTAATTTGAAATTCATCGTTATGCTTTTGTTTTTAGGTTTTTTGATTTAAGATTGCAGATTACATGATTCCAGATTTAAGATTTCCGTGACATCGGATTGGCGATTTTTGGATTTTTTGATGGTTGATTTTTTGGTACAAAACCACTTACTATGGACGAGAAAACTAAAAAGAAAATGACGCCGCAAGAACTGGAAGAACGATTGATTGAGTTTGCTTCCAGAATCATTGACCTCGTAGAGTCATTGCCAAAAGGAAGTGCCGCTGCAAAGCACCTTGGTGGCCAACTCTTGCGCTCTGGCACTTCCCCTGCCCTAAATTATGGAGAAGTTCAAGCGGCGGAGTCACGGGATGACTGGAAGCACAAAATGAAGATTTGCCTCAAAGAACTCCGAGAAACGCTCGTTTGCCTCAAGCTCATCAGAAAGCGGAAATGGTTTCCAGACACCCGTTTCGAGCCACTTTTGGCCGAGAACAATGAACTTGTTTCCATCTTTGTTTCAAGCCTAAAAACCGCCACCAGCAAATAATTTCCTCACCTCCCCATAAATCAACCATCAAAAATTTCAAAATCGCCCATCCAAATCTAATATCTGATTTCTAACATCTGACTTCTTATATCAAAAAAATCAAATCAAAACTTCTTTCTTTTCTCCTTCCCGCACCCGCTCAAATCTCTCAATCTCCTCCCTCAACGA
>JAHEAS010000868.1 GCA_024642645.1 Saprospirales bacterium
AAGAAGGGATTCAAGTTTAGCGACTTGCTCCTCTTGTGTAAATGACATCATCTCCAGTACCGCCTTAATGTTATCCTCTACGCTCAACTTACGGAAAACGGATGGCTCCTGAGGCAGGTATCCGATTCCAAGTCTTGCCCGCTTGTACATTGGAAGGGAAGTGATGTTTTCATTTTCCAGAAAAACTTTCCCCTCATTTGGCTTTATGAAGCCGACCACCATGTAGAAGGTAGTTGTTTTACCAGCGCCATTAGGCCCTAGCAACCCGACAATTTCGCCCTGGTTGACGTTGAGAGACACCTCTTTGACCACTGTTCGCTGTCCGTAGGCCTTAATTAAATTTTCTGTGCGTAGAATCATGGCTCAAAGTTCTGAAGTTAAACGCAAGTTCTGCGAAAAAAAACGGCAAATTACTTTTTCCTTAAGATTTCATTTTCATCTTTGCCGGTCAGTGAGAAGCTATTAAAAGTTCAGGCGACTTTATTACTTTTCACACCTTATATAGTATGCAAGCGCAAAGTAGAGTTTAGAACCTATCTAAATAACCTAAGCATTTTTAAATTCTTGTTAAAAAAATGGTTCTCCTTTTATCTTTGCCCCGACTTTAGAAAACAAAGTCATGTTTTGAAGACCACAACCTTGCGAAGATGATATACAAACGACTGAATTACAGTATTTTAGTTCTCCTTTTTACCTTTTCCGTTTCTGCCTTGTTCGCTCAGGACCAAGCTGCAGTGGAAGCTGGAAAGACACTTTTCAAGAACAACTGTGCCTCTTGCCACAATAAAAACATGAAGGACAAGCTCACTGGGCCTGCCCTTGGTGGTGTTCAGGAGCGCTGGGGCGACGACGTGGCCCTTTACAGTTGGATTCGGAACTCCCAAGCCATGGTGAGCAAAGGCCATCCGCGATCAGTTGCCATTTTCAACGAGTACAATAAAGTGGCGATGACTGCTTTCCCAAGCCTTTCTGATGTTGACATAGCCAATATCTTGGGATACATCAATTGTACGGCTGCTGGTAACTGTCCGGGTGAAACGCCAGTCTTAGTTGATAAAGGGCCAAGCACCGCAAAAACAGAAGGAAGCAACAACCTCCTCTATGTTTTCCTTTTCCTCATTTTGGCTTTATTGGCTATTATCCTTGCTAGGATTATCTCCAACTTGAACCATATTGCAGCGGTAAGGGAGTTTGGAGCGGAAGCACCTGCCAGAAAGACATTGTCTGAAATTTTATCCAGCAAAGGCGTTGTGAGCTTCGCAATTTTTGCTGTCATTCTTTTTGGTGGATATTACACGGTGAGAAACTCAATAAACCTTGGTCGCCAGCAAGGCTACCAGCCGGAACAGCCCATCAAATTCAGTCATACAACCCACGCTGGTGTGCACAAGATTGACTGCCAATATTGCCACGATGGCGCTCGCCGGAGTAAGCACAGCGTTATACCTGCGGCAAATACTTGTATGAATTGCCACAAAGCAATCAAAGTTGGCTCTACTTATGGCACAGCAGAATTGACAAAAATTTATGCTTCCATAGGTTTTGATCCCAAGGGTGATACCTTGATTAAGAACTACGACCAAAAGACGAACAAAGAAATTGAAGCCATCTACAAAGGCTGGATTTCTGAAAACTACATCAAAGAGAAGAACATGATGGATGCCGAGGGAGAGGCAATGTTAGCTTCTCAGTGGGACGGTATCGTCGCTTCGCTTACAGACAAAAAGACTGGCGATACCAAGATTCAGGGTCCGATTGAATGGACTCGTATCCACAACCTGCCTGACCACGTTTACTTCAACCACGCACAGCACGTAACCGTGGGCAAAGTCGCTTGCCAAAATTGCCACGGAAAAGTTGAGGAAATGGATGAGGTCAAACAATACGCCCCCTTATCAATGGGCTGGTGTATCAACTGCCACCGTGAAACTGAGGTTAAGTTTGCCGACAACAAATACTACGATAATTACTACGAGCTGTACCACGAACAAATAAAAAACAGGCAACGAGACAAGGTAACTGTTGAAGACATTGGAGGTACAGAATGTCAAAAGTGCCACTATTAATGTGGAGTGAGTATCAGGATTCATGGATTTGAGAGTGGCTCAAAGTATAGCGTTCTCAAATTCCCAAACCCTTTTTGCAAAACAGCATTTTCAATAAAAGATGAAAAATCAAAGCAATAATAAGGAAGTCTGGATAGGTG
>JAHEAS010000869.1 GCA_024642645.1 Saprospirales bacterium
ATTAATGAGTCGTATTTTGACTGGCTCGGAACAAATGTGCTTCATCAAACCGGTAAAAAAATCGAGCCTTTTTACAAGGAAAGCTACGACTACAAATATTTTGCCCCAGAGACCTACGTCTGGGAAATAGAAAACTACAACGGCAACCCAATCCGTGTAGGCTTTTACAGCGCCTGCATCAGCGACAACCAGCAGCCGTGGGTATATTATGAAGACCCATACCAGGAAGCAACAAAGGCGTATTTGGAGTTGGTGCAAAACTGCGATGTCATTATTGGGCTAACGCACCTCGAACTGGCACAGGACATGAAAATGGCGGCGCTTTTACCCAAAACCAAACTTATCATGGGTGGTCATGAGCATGAGAACAGCCTCGACTCGATTGGCAACGTGGTCATTGCGAAAGCCGATGCAAACGCTAAGTCGGTTTGGGTTCATAGATTTACCTATTACCCAGACGTAAAAATTACGGAACTATCCTCGGAGTTGGTGCAAATTACCGACGCCCTTCAGGCTGACCCAGAGGTGGACGCCATCGTTCAGCGTTGGCAGGAGGTGTTGACCCAGCAAATAAAACAAGTGGTGAATGACCCCAATGAGGTGATATACAAAGCCAAAACCCCACTTGACGGCAGGGAAAAATCGGTGCGAAACTTTCAGACCAACCTCGGTGGAATAATAGCTGCAGGGATGGCTTCCTCGGCAAAGAAGCCCGTAGATGCTGCCTTTTTCAATGGCGGCTCCATCCGACTCGACGACCAACTGAGTGGGGACATCACTGCCGTGGATGTGTTCAGGGCGTTGCCATTTGGTGGTGGGCTTTACGAAGTGGAACTGAAAGGCAGTATTTTGAAAAAAGCCCTTGATGCTGGTATGGAAAACAAAGGGCTTGGAGGGTATTTGCAGTGGTACAATATTGAATTTGACGCTGTCAGTAAATCCTGGAAAGTGGCAGGAAAGCCATTAAATCCAAGTAAAACGTACCGGATTGTCGTTTCTCAATACGTTTTTGAAGGAAAAGAAAATCGCCTTGATTTCTTTAACCAAAAGAATTTCGTGAGTTGGCAAACAGCGAAAGAGGGTGACACCGCTGACTTGAGGGGCGACATAAGAAAAGCGGTCATTGCTTACATGAAGGCGAACTCCAAATAGATTTTGCAAAACCTCCAGGCAATTAAAACTGCCTGATAATCAACGATATAAGCTTTCAAACACTAAATTTATTACCAATGAAAACCTTCCTAGTTTTTCCATTGCTCGTGCTTTTTTCATTTCAACTTGTTGCGCAAAATGCTTGGCAGGATGCCTTGAAACTCAACGAATATTTTGAATTTGACCCGGTCAGGTTTCGAGCTGAAATTGATAACTCCACTGATGTGGACGAGGTAGCGATCATGGAAATCGTATCGAAATACTGTATCGATGCGGTGTCTCCAAATGAGGATGGCAGCTTCCGGGTCAACCTCAATAAATGCTTTGAAGGCAATCCGTTTATCTCGCTTCGGCAATATGCACAATCTGATTTTAGCAATCGATTGCCCAATATGATTTCGGCAGAAGGGGGCAATGTTGGTGGTATGGGCGGTGGCGGTGGTGGCTTATCAGGTGTCAATTTTGTCACCAAACTAGCGGATGGTTTGGCCATTTTTATTGTAAAAAGAACGAAGGAAGAATTGAATGCAACCTTTTTCGATGGGTTGCGAAAGGCCATGGAACAAGAGCCGACCTACCGGGCACTTTTCCCTGCTACTTATGATTTGCTGTACGTCATTGGCAACGAAATTTACAACTACAACGCCTATATCGAAACGCTGAGGGAGGGGTTCATTAACGACCTGAAAGTGCTGCCAATGAATGTCCGGCAGTATTCCCAAAACAATGATTTTATTAAAAAAATGGAGTACCGAATTGCCTTAGAAGACCTACTCGGTACCACTCAAATGATTTATGACGGCACCAGCCCATTGGAGATTCTTGGTTTTTTATCCTCATCAGCGTCGCTGCAGGACAGCCTTCGTTGGGGTGATATTGCGCAGCCCAATACCCGCCACGCTATGCAAGACGTTGCTAATAGCTTACGGAGCTTGGACCTGCTGGCTACCTCATTGGTAACTCCTGAGGGTGATTGGGTAAATTCCGACCAAGTCAGTGCCCAGATGCGGGACATTTCCCATGTTTACCTGTATCTCGGCTTGCTCTGGCAG
>JAHEAS010000870.1 GCA_024642645.1 Saprospirales bacterium
CCGCGGGTTGGCTTTGAGTACAACGCCATCAAATTGCAAGGAAACGGCACAGTTTACAAGGCTAACCCACTTTCTTATTCCGTTGGCGCTTTTGCACGAGTAAAGCCATTTCAGAACTTCTTCGCCCATTTCGAGTACGAGCATCAAAGTGCCGAATCCACAGACCCAGATGGTGATGGGTACATCGAAGTAAACAACAAGGGTGAAATCATCACCGACAGGCTGCCCTTCGACAACGTGTATATCGGTGCCGGCTACAACAGCGGTGGCCTTTGGGCTTATGAGATACTGTTGCTTTACAATGCCACGTTGCCAAGTAACAGCTTCGCATCGCCACTGGTGTTCCGCTTCGGCCTGACCTACAAGTTCTGATTTTCCAAAAACTGACAAAAATCAAATGGCCGCTTCCCAAACCGGGGGGCGGCTATTTTGTTATAGGTGCTTACCTTTGCCACCCAATTCTTGGGAGTTGATAAGGGTTGATAAAAGTTGATAAGGGTTTATATGTTCACACCACGATGCCCTCATCAACCTTTATAAACCTTCATCAACCCTCATCAACATAAAAAAATGAGCCACTCATTCCATAACCTGACGGTAAAACAAATCACTCGTGAAACCGCCGAGGCCGTCACCCTCACGTTCGACGTGCCAACGGAACTAATCGAACAGTACCAGTTCACGCAGGGCCAGCACCTCACGCTGCGCTTCACCATTAATGGCAAGGAAGAACGTCGCAGCTACTCCATGAGCAGCAGCCCGCTCGAAAACGGCCTGAGCGTCACCGTTAAAAAAGTGAAGGGCGGTAAAGTCTCCAACCATATTTTCGACAAGGTAAAAGTGGGCGACGCTGTGGAGGTGATGACGCCCGATGGTCGTTTTTTCACCGCACTGAACGACGAAAACAAGAAAAACTACTACCTCGTCGGGGCGGGCAGCGGCATCACGCCGCTCATGTCCATCCTAAAAACGATACTGGAAAAAGAGCCGATGAGCTTCGTCCACCTGCTCTACGGCAGCCGCTCCGAGGACGAAATCATCTTTAAAAGCCAGCTCGATGAACTGTCCCGTCGCTACGAGGGGCAGCTAATGGTGGAGCATTCGCTCAGCCAGCCGAAGCTGGAAAAGGCAAAAGGTTTGGGTGGCCTATTTTCCAAAGGAAAACCCACGTGGGAAGGCAAGATTGGCCGCATTGACGCCAAGGTTTTTCAAAAGTTTTACGAAGAATACCCGCCCCGTCACAAGCAGTCCGAGTATTTCCTCTGCGGCCCCGGCGGCATGATTGATTCAGTGGAAAAGACCTTGCTGGAAAAGGGCATTGACAAGAAAAATATCCACCACGAGTATTTCACCGCCTCCCCGAAAGCTGATGGTGAAGCAGTCCCCGCTGGCGATGTGGTTGCTGGCGCAAAACTGACGGCCTACCTCGATGGCCGCACCTACGAGACGACCGTGGCCAAGGGTAAGCACCTGCTCTTCGCCGTCATCGATGCCGGGGGCGATGCACCCTACTCCTGCACCAGCGGCGCCTGCGCCACCTGCATGGCCAAGGTCAAAAAGGGTACGGTGAAAATGGACGCCTGCTACGCCCTCGACGAAAGCGAAATCAAGCAGGGCTACATCCTCACCTGCCAAGCGCACCCGACTTCGGAGGAGGTGGAGATTACGTTCGAAGTATAGTGCAGGAGAAAATGTTGAGCAAATGTTTACCTGTGAAGTCAAGCAACATATTGAAGTCCACGAAAATTTTCAGGGTTTTAACCTGACTGAATTTTCATTTTCTGACAACGAAGGCTTGTCCTGTGAAGAATTGGTTGAGCTATTCATTCGGTCCACCCACTACAAATTTGATTGCTTGCCGGATGTAGTAAAAGCGGATACTCATAATAAACCTTACTTAAGACAGGCATTTGACACCAATGAAATTTGCATCTCTGACTTTAAAAAGTTTGACAAATTAGGTATCAGTAATTATCTCTTGGATTTCTTAAACGCCCCAGATTGGACAGACGATAGAAAGGAATTTGAGATTTTACATGGAAAATATCTTGAAATTCACAATCAGTTGGCAGACGCTAATTTCTTCGTAATCAGTAAAGAATGGTTTGAACAGGGAGATAAAAGGGTTTTAGAACCAGAAAATTGGTGCTACAATTACTATTTTTTGATTCTCTACCTAAACAAATCTACTAGCAGTT
>JAHEAS010000133.1 GCA_024642645.1 Saprospirales bacterium
GTTGGTGCTAGGTAAGGGAAAGCCTTTGTTTGAGGGTGTTGCAAAGCAATTTGACTTGCGATTGCAAAAAATGGAACAATTCCCAAATGGGGTGGTGCAACTCGTTTATTCCTTGTAAGCGCCCAAAAACGGTTTCACCTCACCGCTTCCACATATAGCATTGGAACAGTCATTTTGAGTTCTCCGTCCCAGTCGGCCTGTTCATTCAGTTTCTTTTCAAGATGGGAAAACACTTTCACCTCGGCTTCGGCGGGGATAATATTGCGCCATCCCGGCAGGAATCCAATGACGGTGAGGAAATGGTTGAAAAATGCCGTTCCGCTCACATAGCGCATTTGGAACTTATCCCGCACGATTTTCAGGACATTGAAATGGGCATCTTCGAGCAGGTCCCGCACAGTTTCGTCGGTTCCACGATGTTGCTCCTGTGCTTTCAATTTAGGTAAATATTCGTCTAGTCCAAGTTCCCGCAGCGTAGCCTCGAAAGCGATATAAAATTCCAAAAAATGTCCTTCCAAATTGGTGGTGAGGCAAAGGCGTCCATCTCTTTTGAGCACTCGATGGCATTCTCGAATAGCGGCGGTGGGGTCATCAAAATTATTGATGCCAAGGTTGGAAGTAACGAGATCGAAGGACTGGTCGGGGAAGGGCATCTTGGCTGCATCTCCCAACACGATTTCGACGTTGGGGAGGAGTTGGTGGTGGCTTTTTTTCCAGTTAGAACGTTCGACAGCTGCCGCCCAAGGGTCGATGCCTGTGATTTTGCTGGTGGCATCCATGCGATTGGCCAGTTCAAAAAGCGGGAATCCAGGGCCGCAGCCAACGTCGAGTACTGAGATGCCTTTGCGAAGCGGAACATGGTCTAGCAGGAGCTTGCCGAAATAAGAGGACCAGAGCGATAGTTCCTCAAACAGCAGCACGGTATCTGGGTTGTCGATAGGAAAGTTTTTTTCGAGAAAGGTCATGTTTGTTTGTTGTCTGGATGGCTCATAGCTATAAAGGCCATGCAAAGCTAACAAACAATGTTTTGTCATTCCTAACCGCCTAGGGGTAAATCAATGGAACAAACTTGGCTTGAGAAAAGCTGCTAAATATCAAATGAAACAGCTTTTCAGAGGAGTGGAATATATTTTATATATTGCGATCTGCCCAAACTTTTCAATTCAAAACTGCTGTATTTTTAAATCAATTAATCACTATCAAATGGAACCTTTCATCGGTGAAATCAAACTTTTTGCGGGCAACTTCGCTCCACGTGGCTGGGCTTTCTGTGACGGCCAATTACTACCCATCAATCAATGGCAAGCCCTTTTTAGCATCCTCGGAACCATGTACGGTGGCGATGGGCGCACCAACTTTGCACTCCCCGACCTACGGGGCAGGGTGTCGGTGCATCCGGGCAATGGGTCTGGCCTCAGCCCTTACGGGATTGGTGAAAAAGGCGGCGCAGAAACAGTCACGCTTTCCGTTCAACAAATGCCAGTACATAGCCACTCCCTCAATGCAAATGCTCAAAACGGCGACACTTCCGACCCACCTGGATCCTCCTTGGCCGACACCAAAGGTAGCGACAAGGATTACATGAAGTCCGGAATGGTGAACACCGAGATGTCGCCAAATTCCATTGGAGCAACGGGTAGCGGACAGCCTCACGAGAACAGGCAGCCCTACCTTGCGGTGAACTACATCATAGCTTTGCAGGGCGTATTTCCTTCGAGGAGCTGATGGACCAAAATTTAGGAATACTAAAATTATTTTCTAAAAGAACTTGACGATTGAAAAATCTTGGAATAAACGTCCCGAAAATTTGCGTCATCGGTGCTGGCTGTTCGGGTATCACGGCCGTAAAAAATCTCGTGGAGGCTGGTTTTGAGCACATCGTTTGTTTTGAAAAAAGCGATGATATCGGCGGTAACTGGCGTTATTCGCCGAAGGAATCCCATTCTAGTGTGTGCGAAACGACGCATATCATCAGCTCAAAATCCATGTCGGAATACCTTGATTTTCCGATGCCCGACGACTACCCCGACTATCCTTCCCACGAACAAGTGCTGGCCTATTTTGAGTCGTATGCCGAGCATTTTGGGGTGAAAAAGCATATCCGTTTCAATGCTGCCGTGGCCAGCGTCGAGAAGATAGAAGGTGAGAAATGGCGAGTAACATTGGCTTCGGGCGAATCAGAAAACTTCGAATACTTGCTCGTTGCCAACGGCCACCACTCCGTGCCTCGTTGGCCGGATTTGCCAGGGAAGTTCACGGGGGAGCTGCTGCATTCGCACAATTATAAAACCAACCAGCCTTTCGCAGGGAAGCGGGTGCTCATCGTCGGTGCTGGCAATTCCGGCTGTGACTGTGCCGTAGAAATCAGCAGGGTGGCCTCCTCAACGGCCATCAGCATGCGGCGGCCTTACTACATCATCCCGAAGTTTTTGATGGGAAAACCCACGGACACCTACAATGGACTGATGCTCAAATTCCCTAAATTCATTCGTAAGGCATTGATTAACATCAGTTTGCGATTGCAGGTAGGCGATTTTAAGGACTATGGGCTGGAGCGCCCGGACTATCCCATCACCAATTGCCACCCAGTGCTCAACTCCGAGCTTTTATACAAAATCAGGCACGGCAAGGTGCATCCTCATCGGGGGATCCAGCAAATCGAGGGGCATAAAGTAGTTTTTGAAGGTGGGAAAAAGGAAGAATTCGATGTTATTGTCGCTGCTACGGGCTACAAAATTAGTTTTCCATTTTTTGATAAAAGCTTTTTGGATTGGGAAGATGCCGAGCGGATTCCGCTTTACTTGCGCATGATTCACCCACAGCATCCGACTTTGTTTTTCATTGGATTATTGCAACCGCAGGGTTGTGTTTGGCCACTCTCTGACATCCAGTCAAAGTTGGTCGCCAATATCATAGCCGGAAAAACCCGATTGCCGAGCAACCTCGAACAGTTGGCTGACACTGAGGCTGCAGAAATTGCACGGGAATTCCTTTCCGCAAAACGTCACTCAGTGGAGGTGCATTTTGAGCCTTTTTTCAAAAAAATACAGCGGCACATTCCCGCCTAGGGGCATTTTAGATTTGATATTATCCGATACGAGCAAAGGGCGTCACAGCCGTTTACTTATTTGGACGACCGGCTTCACATTCGTGAAGTTTGGGGCATCCTTCATTAAATCAGGGCCGTAGTGGCCCATACCCATTTCCATTTCTTCAAGGTTGTTAAAAAGCAAATGCTCAATAACGGAGTAGGGGGCAGGCTCATTGGGCATTGGGGTTCCCATCGCTTGTTCCACTACCAAGCGATCCATGCCCATAGGTTTAAGCAATTTTTCTACCATCGGTACGTGCTGCGTCACGTAATAATCTAAATTGAACCTACTTTCTTCGGTGTTTGGATAAAAGATGGATACGCTAATCATGGCGTTGTTGTTAAAATTTCAGCAATTACATTCCCCAATGTGACCGGATTTGTCAACCACAAAGAGACTTTATTTTGGGTTAGGAAGCAAAGGCATTTGGTAGTAGGAGTCGTGATTTTTATCAGTTTGGGGCACTGTTGAAAGTGCCTGATATTTCCAAAAGAAACATTGGTGGTGAGAGAAGCGCTTGTTTTTTGCTGCAGGTTAACAACATGCCTGAAAGAAAAAAAAGCTGGTTTGACAAATATTTTTCGTTGGCTATGCAGTTTAGGCGTAGCATTAATTGATTTGACAATAGCACGAAAAACTAGCTGATTGATTTTGATTGCCTCGCTTAAGTAAATCACAACGCACCGTGCGTCCAAAACTTTTCCCTACATTTCCCTACCTTTGCGCCCATTTCCACAAAACACCACCACAAACACGAACAAATCATGATTACAGTAGAAAACATAGGCCTCCAATTTGGCCGTCAGGTGTTGTTTGACGAAGTCAACCTGAAATTCACCCGAGGCAATTGCTACGGCGTCATCGGCGCCAACGGGGCAGGCAAGTCCACTTTCCTGAAGATTCTTAGCGGCGAGATAGAGCCGAACCGGGGCAGCGTCAGCATTGACCCAGGCAACCGAATGGCGGTGCTGAGCCAGAACCACTTTGCATTTGAGGAGGAGGCGGTGCTGACAACCGTCCTGATGGGGCATCAGGAGATGTACCGCATCGCAGAAGAGAAGAACGCCATCTACATGAACCCCGATGCATCGGAGGCCGATGGGCTCAAGGCCGCAGAGCTGGAGAACGAATATGGACACATGGGTGGCTGGACGGCTGAGAGTGATGCCGCCGAACTCCTGAGCAACATGGGCGTGAAGGAAGACCTGCATTATAAACTCATGAAAGAGCTGACCGGCCCCGAAAAAGTAAAGGTATTGCTTGCGCAAGCCCTTTTCGGAAACCCCGACCTGCTCTTGCTCGATGAGCCTACCAACGACCTCGATGCCGAAACGGCTACTTGGCTTGCCGACTTCTTGGCTGGTTACCAAAATACGGTCATCGTTGTATCGCACGACCGCTATTTTTTGGACATGGTTTGTACACACATGGTGGACATTGACTTTCGGAAGATTAAAATCTTCTCCGGCAACTATACTTTCTGGTACGAGACCAGCCAGCTCATGATACAGCAGCGTGCCAACAAAGACAAAAAGACGGAGGCCAAACGGGCGGAGTTGATAGAGTTTATCGCTAGGTTTAGCGCTAATGCTTCCAAGTCACGACAGGCTACCAGCCGTAAAAAAGCGCTCGAAAAACTGAACATCGACGAACTGGAGCCCTCGAGCCGCAAATACCCGTTCATCCACTTTCGGCCAGACCGGGAACCTGGCGACCAACTCCTTCGTGTAAGCAACCTTAGCAAACACGATCAGAATGGCGACCTGTTGTTCAGTAACCTCAGCTTCACACTGAACAAGGGTGAAAAAATTGCACTCCTAAGCCGCAACACCACTGCCATTAACATGCTGTATGATGTGCTGGCGGGCGTAACACCTGCTGACACCGGCACGATTGAATTTGGCCAAACCATTACGGTGGAGTACATGCCAAACGAGAACACGGAGTTTTTTACGGATAAAAATGACCTGAACCTGGTGGATTGGCTTCGCCAATACTCGAAGGACAAGGATGAACAGTTCATACGGGGCTTCCTCGGTCGAATGCTGTTCAGCGGTGAGGAGGTTTACAAGCAATCAAGTGTGCTTTCAGGAGGAGAAAAGGTACGGTGTATGTTGTCGAAGATGATGCTGGGAATGCCTAATTTTCTGCTCCTTGACGAACCTACAAATCACCTTGACCTCGAATCCATCACGGCACTGAACAATGCGTTGCAAGAATTCAAAGGCAACTTGATTATGACCTCACATGACCATGCCCTGCTGTCTTCAGTGGCCAATCGTATCATCGAGATAGGTCCAACAGGGTACGTGGATAGCCTGATGAATTTTGACGAGTATATCAAATCAGATAAAATTCGTTCGCAACGAGAGGAGCTGTACAAAGGTGTGGCAATGCAGGTTTGAACTTAAGCCTTTAAATACCACGCTGTCAGACATTGGTCATATCATATAGAATGTTGATAAAATTAATACGACAGGCATTTGACAACTAGAATTTTCTTATACATTTGCGCCCTCGAAAAAGGAGACCAGTTTTAAAAAGTTAGTTGAAGCACTAAGAACACACACGGAGAACTACATTTCCTAACTTCCTAACTCGTTATTTGAATGCAACAGGAATACCAATTCATGGTGGATTTCACGCTCCCAAAAGTGCTTTCTGAAGAATTTTTGCGCCAAATACCACACCAACGTGCCAAGGTAAACAAGCTTTTCCGGGACGGGAAGCTGGTTAACTATGCGCTTTCCCTCGACAATTCCAAGATTTGGGCCACCATCAACGCCAATTCTGAACTGGATGTGCTGCAGTTAATTTCACAATTGCCACTTACCCGTTTTATGAAATACCAAATCAACCTGCTCACATTTTACTCAGCGGTAAATGCAGATGCCCCTGTTTTTTCAATGAATTGATGGGACATTAGTAAATAACATCCTGCATTACCTGCACCAATCGGGCTTACTTTCTTAGCGCACTTGCAACATCCACATCCAGTAATAGAATACCGTTCGCATGGCTGCGGATGATACTCGCAGGCATTTCGTTCCCGATGGTATCTTCCAACACCCTTTTCATGATGGCGGCCTTTTTTGGCCCGTTGGCCAGCATCAGCACCTGCTTGGCTTCTGTTAAATGTCGGAGGCCAAGTGTGATGCCATGCTTCAATTCCGTGGCCGCTTGGAAATACTTTTGCCCAACCTTGAGTGTGATTTCCTCCAATAACTGAACATGGGCGTAATTACCGAAGTCCACGCCCGGCTCGTTGAATCCGATATGTCCGTTCATGCCCACGCCGACCAGCAACAAGTCGATGCCGCCCCGCTCGGCGATGTAGGCATTCATGGTCTGACACTCAACGTCGAGGTCGTTGCTCATGGCGTCGAAAACATGGTAGTTCGCCTTCGGCAAATTCAGCGGCGTGAACAGATGCCGGTGCAGGAAGGCGTGGCAACTTCCTTCATTTTCAGGCGGGATGCCGACCCATTCGTCGAAGCCGACGAAGCAGGTACGGCCAATATCTGTTCCTGTATGTAGGCATTTTTCAACAAAAAGGTCGTATGCCAGTCGGGGCGAATCGCCGGAAACAATGCCAATAAGGCAGTCTGGTTTTTGCTCAACGGCGGCGAGCATGGCTTCGGCTGCGTAGTCCGACAGGGCTTCGTAGTCGGCAAAAATCTTAAGTTGCATGGAGAGGAGATTGGTGAGTGCGAAAGGTAGAAGTAATTGCTGTAATGCAGTATTGATTTCGAGGCTTAAATGACGCCTTTTTTCCGGGCAGCTTCCACGGCTTCCAACTTGTTGTGTACTTGGAGTTTTCGGTAAATATTCTCGATATGCTTCCGCACCGTGCCCGTGCTGATATGCAGGTTTTGGCCAACCTGCTCGTATCGGAGTCCCTTGCTGAGTTGCTCCAGAATTTCGATTTCCCGGTCGCTGAGGTCATGGTCAGGCCGGCTGGGAGCGGGTGAAACAGGCGTTTTGCGCAGCAACAAAAGCGCCTTGCGGGCAATGGGAGGGGACATGGGCGCACCGCCTTCCATCACCTCATTCAGCGCTTTGTGCAGCACTTGTGGCGGTTCGTCTTTCATCAAATAACCATCGGCCCCGGCGAGAATGGCATTGAAGATGTTCTCCTCGTCGTCAAAAACCGTGGCCATCACGATTTTGATTTGCGGGTGCTTGGCCTTGAGTGCGGCAGTCGCCGCAATGCCGTCCATCACGGGCATTTGGATGTCCATCATCACGATGTCGGGGAGGTTGGGGAGGTCGGCCAATTGCGCCAGCAGGTCTTGCCCGTTCTCAGCGACGCCCGTCACCTTGAAGTCGGAGGACATTTCGAGGTTCTCCCGCAGCATCTTGGCAAGGCGGGGCAGGTCTTCGGTGATGTGGACGTGTATTTTCATTTAAGTTCCATAGTTCGACAGTTGGCAGTCAGTGCAGTGGTAGCAGCCCCAGACTGTGCACTGTCGAACTGCTAATTTTCTTCAACTCCTCCCTGGCCCAAAGTTAATCCCCATCGTCATGCCCATGTACAACACGGGCGTCCAATAATGGTCCTTGCGGTATTCGAGCAGCGGATTGTTGATGGTGTACTGGCTGCGGTCGAGTGGGTTACCCGGGTCGAAGGTACTGTAATTCACGCCAATTCCGCCCTTGAGGTCAAGCCCCACGCCTTTGCCGAGCAACATGCCACCAAAGGTCAACATGCCATGGTATTGCTTCACGCTCGGCACGAAAGTCTCATTGGAATAGGCCAAGTCCAAGTCACGGGTAACGCTGACGGTCATGCTGTCGAAGCTCTTTTCGGTGTAGCCAAGCCGGAACCCGATATAAGCGTTGTCGCTGTTTTTGG
>JAHEAS010000871.1 GCA_024642645.1 Saprospirales bacterium
GCCGCAATGAGCAACTGCGCTTCGGCAGGGGTCTCGGTCACGGGCTTTTCGATGAACAGGTGTTTGCCACGTACAATGGCTGTTTTTGCCAATTCAAAATGCGAAGTGGTCGGTGTCACGATGTCCACCACCTCCACAGCATCCAGTAGTGCTTCGTAGCTATTAAACGACTGAATGTCAAACTGTTGCGAAGCCACCAAAGCCACTTCTGGGTCAATGTCGTACAAGCCGACAAGCTGGTACTGCTCCTTCAGTTCGAGTAGGCATTTCAGGTGGATTTTGCCGAGGTGACCTGCGCCGACGACGCCAATTTTTAGCATAAATACTTATTTGAAACGGTTTGTCTTTGCTGCAAAAGTAATCCTAACCGAAAAGGAATAATAACTATGCGCAAGTGGCGCCAAGTATTATTTTTGCTTCGTTCCGAAAGTCATGTCACCTAACCGCCACTTAGATATGAAAATCCGCACCAAGCTGTTTGCCTTCTTCTTATTCCTCTCAGTTTCATTGAGCGCACAGCTTCCGAATGGTATCGTTGCCCCAAACTTCACCGCCACCGACATCAATGGCAACACTTGGACACTCTACGACCTACTCGACCAAGGTAAATCCGTGGTGCTGTTTTTTGGCACCACATGGAACAATACAAGCTGGCAATACCACCAGAATGGGCGGCTCAACCAAGTGTTCCAACAATACGGGCCTGGCGGCACGGACGAAATCATGCCCTTTTTTATCGAAGTGGACGGGAATACCACCAATGCCGACCTGAACGGAACAGGCCCAAATACCCAAGGAAACTGGGTCGCTGGCACACTGTTCCCAATTATAGACAGCGGCGAAGCAATAGGTGCGCTTTATGCCCTCGACAATGTTCCTCGGGTCTATGCCATTTGCCCAAACCGAATATTGAGCAATGCCATCAGTTTCCCAACCGTCCAGTTCCAAATGGTGCACGATGACTGTTTGCTACCCGGTGGCGTGAACAATGCCGGCATGTTGCGCTATGTTGACCTGCCCAAAGAGTTTTGTGGAGGTGCCGATTTTTCTCCGAACGTCCGATTCCAAAACCTCGGTTCTGCGCCCATGACCAGCCTCAGCCTCCAGCTTTTACTCAACGGAAATTTGGCGGAAACTCGCCAATGGACGGGAAACATTGACCTCTACCAAACGGCGGGTATTGTTTTTAACCCTGTCAACATCGCAAATACGACGACCGTTGAAGTAAAGGTTATCTCTGTAAACGGCCAACCGGATGATGACCCAATCAATGATATACTCAGCGCTGATGTGTCCACAGGCCCCACAATTGCCACAAATTTTCTGAAAGTCGAAATCAAAACTGACAATTTTCCACGTGAAATTTACTGGGAAGTGGTGGATGACCAGGGTACTGTTTTTCACTCGGGCGGCAATCCCGGCGTTTTTGTTGGGCAGCTTTGGGCAGGCGCTTATTTAGAAAACCAAACGGTTTATCAGCACGATGTGGCGCTGCCAGCCAACGGCTGCTACGAGTTCATTATTTATGATTATAAAAATGACGGTATCTGCTGTGGCGGTGGGCAAGGATACTACCGCTTGAAGGACGTGAACAACTTCATTTACCTACAAGGTGGCCTTTTCACAGAGCCAGAACACCGTCCTTTCCAATTAGCTGGTGCCTCCACGATTCAGAACAATGCCGCTATCCGCAGTTACGATGGCTTCAAGGGCGACTTCTGTGGCGGATTTTCCTTCATACCCATGCTCAAGGTCCAGAATATCGGTGCAAACAGCATCAACTCCATGGAAATCAAGGCAATGGTGGGTGCAAACACCCTGCAAACATTCAACTGGACCGGCAACATGACACCCGGTGAAATTCAAACCGTTAGCATGAACCCGTTGAGCCTCGATGCCAGTTCAACCGTAGATTATGTAATTGTGAAGGCCAATCAGCAGCCCGATACTTTTTTGTACCAAAACAAAGTCGCCGCCATTTATTACCGAAGAATGCCTCAAACACCAAGCATCACGCTCGAAATTAGAACGGACCAATGGGGATACGAAAATTATTGGCAAATAACCAACTCCGCAGGCGACCTCATCGCCTCGGGCGGCAACCAAAACATCGGTCCAAATGGTGGCGGATTAAGAGTCGCTGAACCAAGCGACCCGGGCTCCTACCCGAATTTCTCCATCATTACCGAGCA
>JAHEAS010000872.1 GCA_024642645.1 Saprospirales bacterium
TTTTAAAAAAACCTGAAGATGAATAAAAGCTTGTTTACGCTATTTTATACATTAGTATGTTTTGCACTCAACGCTCAAGACCAAGCACTCCTGACAGGCACTGCCACCGATGCCCTTTCCGGCCAACCCATTGAACTGGTGACCGTGTACGTTAAGAACACAAACAATGCGACAGAAACCACCGACAAAGGCAAATGGCGGCTAGAAGTGCCTGCTAATCAGCGCATCGTATTGGTGTTTAGCCGCATTGGTTACAAAGAATCTACGGTGGATGTAGAACCGTTGCCCAAGGGTGCGAAGCAGCAGATTGATGTGGCCATGCCCCCCGCCGATGCTTCTGTGGAAGTAGAAGTCAGGGAAAGCCGCATAGAACAAGGCGGCATGATTCGGGAGAAAACGGACGAACTGAAGCTCTTGCCGACCACCACCGGTAACCTCGAAAGCATGTTGCCCCACTTGGCGCTCGGCACTTCCAGCGGTTCTGGCGGCGAGCTGACCAGCCAGTACAACGTGCGTGGCGGAAACTATGATGAGAACCTCGTTTACGTCAACGATTTTGAAATCTACCGCCCACAGCTCATCAGGGCTGGGCAGCAGGAGGGGCTGACTTTTCCCAATATTGACTTGATTAGCAGCTTGACCTTTAGCTCCGGTGGCTTTGAAGCGAGGTATGGCGACAAGCAGTCGAGTGTGTTGGATATTCACTACAAACGACCAGAAAAATTCGCTGGAAGTGCTACTGCCAGCCTGCTCGGCGGCTCTGCTCACCTCGAAGGGGCGCACCAACTGGGCAAAACCAAGTACCAAAAACTCCGCTACCTCGTCGGTGCACGATACAAGACAACGAGTTATCTGCTTGGTTCGCTGGATGTTACGGGCGAGTACAACCCCAATTTCACCGACGTTCAAGCCTACCTCACCTACGACCTCAGCCGCAATTGGCAACTCGGCCTCATCGGCAATTACAACCGCAGCGAGTTTTTCTTCAAACCGGACGAGCGCCGCACGGCCTTTGGTTTGGTAAATTATGCGCTGGAACTTTACTCGGTCTTTGAGGGGCAGGAGGTGGACGATTTTACCACTTCGATGACGGGGGCTTCGCTCACTTATTTGCCCGAAAGGGACAAAAACCCGCTATTCGTTAAGTTTCTTGCAAGCACTTATCGCAGTGACGAAAACGAACGTTTTGACATCATTGGACGGTACAGCCTCCGGCAAATAGAAAGTGGCCTTGGCAGTGATAACTTTGGCGATGTGGTGGCAGAACTTGGTTCAGGTACCCAGCACCAATACGTCCGCAATTTCCTGGATGCCCAGGTTTCAAATGTCGAAATCAAAGGCGGTATAGAATTGGCCTCCCCCCAATCCCCTCCCAAGGAGGGGGGGCAAGGCATCACAACTTCAGATAACAGCCTCGGGCGCTCCTTGGGGGAGGGCCGGGGTGGTGCTGAGCGGTCGCATTTCTTACAATGGAGCGTGAAATACCAACGAGAAGATATTGACGACCAAATCAATGAGTGGGAGCGGCTGGATTCTGCGGGATATTCGCTGAGATATGACACGACGCAGTTGCTGCTTTACTCCGTTTTGAAAACCAAAAACAACCTTGGCTCCAACCGATTGAGTGCCTTTATCCAGGACACTTACACTTGGCGGCGTGACAGTGTGGGAGAAATGAAGGCATCCCTGGGAGTTCGGGCCGCATACTGGGATTTGAACGATGAGAAATTCGTGACACCTAGGGCGCAGTTGCTGTACAAACCATTGCGCAGCAAAAAAGATATTTCCTATCGCTTCGCAACGGGGTTGTACTTTCAGCCGCCGTTTTACCGAGAGCTTCGCAATTTGGAGGGCATAGTGAACCGAGATGTGCAATCGCAAAAATCGGCGCATGTGGTGGGCGGTTTTACCTACGATTTTTTCATGGGCAAACTCAGCCCGACGAAGTTTCGGCTCATCATGGAGGCTTACTACAAGCGACTTTGGGACGTGGTGAGCTACGAAATTGACAACGTGCGCATCCGTTATTACGGCCAGAACGACGCCAGTGGCTATATCACTGGACTGGACATGCGCCTCAACGGCGAGTTCGTGCCGGGCGTAGAATCGTGGTTCAACCTTTCGCTGCTTCGGGCACGGGAGAGCATCAACGACGTGCAACACCTCAAGCGGGAAATTGGCAGCACAGAAG
>JAHEAS010000873.1 GCA_024642645.1 Saprospirales bacterium
AACAAATATAGGGCTGCGGTTTTGAAAAAAGGCTTTTTTGTGGCCAATGAAAGCAAATCGGAAAGAAACCCGGCAAAAAGCAGGGCTATCGGGAAATGCACTATCATGGCGTGGAGGTGGTTTGCTGAAATCATATTTGCGTATTTTTTCTTGCAAAGGTGGAGGTGCAAGCATTGATTGCAGCTTAAGCAAAACTTAAAAGCAGCTTAAAAAACGAATACCTATGGAGCGGCAGTTAATTTATTTGCAAAAAAAAAGCCGCTGAAAAGGTGTTATCCCTTTCATCGGCTTTTTTGATGGAAATGAGATTGGCCGAGGCTTTGTCCTTCAAGACGTTCTTCGTAGAGATGGCCTTTTCGGTGGCGGTCAATTCGAGTAAGTTCATTTTTTTGATGTTTTATTCTGTCACAATCACCCGCAACGCCGCCGTTTCGGTCGGCGTTTTCAGCGTCACGATATAAGCACTTCCGTAGGCCAGGTTTTCGATTTCCAGGTTGAGGATGTTCTCGCCAATCTGGAGGCTTTCCAAAGTGCCGTTTTGAAGAACCGTGCCCATGTCGTCGGCAATGGTGCATTGCACTTTTGTGATTTCCGACAGGTTGAACTTGATGGAAAAATGGCCGTTGTTCGGGTTCGGGAACACGGTCAAATGCAGCGACCCACGGCTTTGGGGGTTCAGTTCATGGGCGGCGGTGGGCATGTTTTTTATAAGGTGTACCTTGAAAATTTGATTGGCAGCGCTGCTCTGAGCGCCCGTATTGAACCAAAAAATATTGGCCGCAGAGCTGGCGATGCCGCCGTAGATATAGCCAATCATCGTCGTGTCGGCGGTCAGTTCGTCCATTTTGAGGACACCGTTGGGGTAGGCCGGGAGGTTTTCGAGGGGGATGAACTCGGCACCAGCACCCAGCAACGAAGGCATTTCGACAGGCAACCTGTACTCTGACATCACGCCGTTGGCATCCCTTGACACGCGGGCGATGGTCTTCACAAAAGGTACGTTGTTATCCTGAACAAGGATGCCGAGGCTGTCATAAAATTGGGCGATGCCGCCAAAAAAGACCGTGTTCATCTCCTTGGTCGCCGCCGAGTACAGCGGGACAAAGGCGCAATGGTAGTGGTTGTAATATTGCGAAAAACCGTTGTTCACCGCATAGCCACCGCTGTCAATGTTGACGCAGTTGAGGTAGGGCAGGTCCGCCGTTTTTTGGAACACACCGGAAAAAGCGGTCAGTCCCTGCTGCCCGTTCGGGAGGATTTGAGGGGCCAAGTTGTAGTCCCGGCGGTGCAGGTTTTCCGGGTCGGAAATGGTCAGAAGGTGCGTAATCGTGAGCGCTGTTCCATCGTCGTGAATGATGAATTTTCGGACGGCATCGGTGTACTTTTGTATGAAAGATGGCCCGTTCATCGGGTTATAGCGCCCATCGAATTTCTGACCGCCGACCAAATAATAAGTGTCGTAAATCTTGCTCAGATGGCCGCCCGTGACGGCGAACTGTGGGTCGGCGGTTTGCCGGAAATAAGCGCCGATGGCCGTGCCGTTCACGACGGCATTAATGAGTGCGGGGACTTCTACGGCGGTCAATTTGTCGAAAGTCACGTGGTCGTCCGCGGTAGGGCTGAAGCCATAGCCGCCGACGAGGTAGAGGAATTCGCCATTCTGAAAAAACTCCATGTTGGTCGAGCTAAGCTGCTCCCGCAGCGGGGCGGGGAGCGATACAACGGGGGCCGACCATTTTTGCTTCGCAATGGGGTCAATGACGATGATTTGGTTGTTGTTGCCCGATGGGTCGAAGGCCGCCCAGGGCTGCCGTTGGTGTAGGCCATCGAGCCTGCCGCCGATGATGAGCCATTGGCCGTTGTGCTGCGCAAAGGCGTAGGATTGCACGCCGCCCACGCCGGGAACGGACACGGGTTCGAGGTAAAAACTAAACGTTCCGGACTGTGCCAACAGACGGGAGTACAAGTTCAAAAAGAGGAAAAGAAGGAAGCCAAGTTTTATTTTCACAATAAAAATTTTTTGAAGAGCTGAGGGCCGTTTTTTTGAGATGAAAGATAATTGCAGCGGCAAAGATGGGAGGAAAAGATGAGGTGCAAGGTGACGGCCATCACTTAAAGAAGAAGATTTTTTGGACGAATAAATTTAGTTATGTTAAGTAAAATACTGTCACCTATCTCCCGCAGATAAAA
>JAHEAS010000874.1 GCA_024642645.1 Saprospirales bacterium
CCACTGCTCCTGCGTAAAAGTTTCTATGGGTTGGCAAAGGCCTTGGTAAGTGACGGCGCATAGGCTTGGGTATTCATTGCCGCAAGGGTCGGCAATATGGAAATAGAAGGTACGGCCAAAAGTAAACACGTTATCGCCATCTGGGTCTTCGCAACGCCAAAGTTCCGTCCAACTGTCTAGGGTAACCACTAGGTCGGCCCCACTGCAAGCATCGAAGTAATTGCCTGCTTCGAGCATCTCCTCCACCTTGCCGCTGAAGTCGTAGTCCGTTGGGCAAGGCACCGCTTCGATACAAGTCAAATTGTTGATACTCACCGAAATGGCAGCGGTAGAAACACCACCAGTACTGGACGGACAAGTGCCTAATGGGCCTTCCTTGTCATCAATCAGGTAAGTCAAACTCCAAGGATGGCTATGGCCACCACAATCGGTATAGGTGTAGGTGTAGGTGCGCCAGCCGGAACAGCCACTGGCAGTTATATCTTCAGTTGTGCTGGTTAGCTGCGCAACGATTTCCCGCCCACAGATGTCATAAATAGTGGGTGGTACTGGCGGTTGAGCATGTGACACGCAGCCGACGACGTCCGTTACATCTGGGTAAGTATAAAAATCGGCGGTGTACATGAAGTGGAAGGTCTTGCTCCATTTGTGGAGGTTGCCTTCACAATCTTGGTAAGTCCACTCGTAAGTGCGGCTGGCATCGCAACCCCGGGCATTGGTTGAACTAGAAATCGTCGGGCCAATTGGCGAGAGCAGTTTTCCGCAGTTGTCATAGATAGTGGGTGGCACTGGCTGACTGGCATTTAGCGGGCATTCAACAGAAATATTTTCATTGCCCGGCATTGCAAAATCCTGATATTCAACATGGTAGGTAAAGAACCAATCAGCAGTATTCCCCTCGCAATCAGTATAGCGGAAGGTATAAAGACGATCGCCCTCACAGCCCGGCTTCGCCGAGGTTTGGAGTAAAACAGGTGTCAGCACTTCGCCACAATTGCTCATCACCAAAGGTGGTATTGGCATGGCATCCGACTTGTCTGGACAATCTACCGTTACCGCACCATTAGGTGTAGAAATGCCAAACACCACCCTTTCGACGGTATATACATAGCTCCACTGATTCGTGTTGCCCTCACAGTCGGTGTAAATCCAGGTGTACGTCCGGCTGCCTTCGCAGTTTGGAATGGCGCTGGCCACTGGAGTGCTCGGTGTGATGGCGTTGCCGCAGTTGTCAAAAACGGTCGGTGGTGTGGGAACGGCGTTCGTTGCCGAAGGGCAGGAAACCGTGGATGCGCCGTTTGCTGGCATCACAAAGTCCTCGTATTCAACCGTGTATTGAAAACTCCAAGTGCTGCTGTTGTTTGAACAGTCGGAATAAGTCCACGAATAGGTTCGGGTACCCTCGCAGGTCAACAAGTTGGGAATTGTGGTGATAACAGGGCCTGTCGGGGTAATATTCCCGCTGCAAACATCCACAACGATGGGTGGCGTGGGTACAGTAGCCGACGCAACACAGGCTACAGTGGCAGCCCCATTGGCAGGAATAGCAGGCGGGGTTGTATCTGCGATGGTCAAATTTGCAGCGCAAGTACTAACAGTTCCACCATTGATGCCAAGTGAAAAAGTGACGCTGGCCGTTCCGGTCAGCCCGTTGCAATTGGGCAGCGTATAATTATTGGCGACGGTATAAGGTGCACCACATGAAACTACTTGATAGGAGTTGAGCCAAGCCGTTAAACCAGTAGTGTTGCCACATTCGATGGTGGTGCTGGCTGGACACGTAATCACGGGGGTGCAGCAGGAAGCAATACCGCTAGCTGTGGCTGGCGGGCATCCCGTTGCTTTTATGCTTCTAACCTCCACTCTATAGGAGTTGCCATCATTAATTCCTGGCGTATAGCTCGCCTGCGTAGCGTTTAGAATTGGGCTTCCAGCACTATTAAACCATTGGTAGGTAAGGTCATCGGTGCAAGGAAAATTATCCACGAGGGCTATCAGGATGGGAATCCCACTGGAGCAGTCAACCATGACATGGGCAGTATAGCTCGCTGGGTCAGGATACAGCCTAACGCTGATATTAGCCTGCGTAAACGAGCAAGTACCTGATTCTCGGACGCAGTAATTTACCACTTGCCCGTTGCAGTCCGACACCAACGGGCCAGTGTAGTTGAATGTCGGGTTTTTGCAAA
>JAHEAS010000134.1 GCA_024642645.1 Saprospirales bacterium
GGGGTCGGCAGTGGGGTGGCCGTGGTAGTAAACTGTCAGTAAGGAAGTGTCGCCGATGTTAAGCGAGGTGGGCAAGTGCACGTTGAGCAGCGTATCGTTGTAGTCAAAAACCAGTACCATACCGTTCTGCTTGACCGAGTCCACCGTGAGTTTAAGCAGGTCGAGCGGCAGAAAGTCGAGTCCATCCTGCTTTGCGGTGAACTTGATTTCGCAGGCGGCAGTCAGTATTTGCTGGGAATATTGCGTGATGTCCAGTGTCACTGCATAGTTCAAGATGTCGATGCTGTCGCTGCGTGCGTTGCTGCCACAGTCGCCGTTCCGGTCATCGGATTTCGGCGGCGCTATTTTTTTGTGGTAAAAATGGCAGCCTTGGTATTCAGGGCTATTCATGTCGGGCTGCGCCCAAATGCCTGTGATGGCAAATGTGGTTAGCAGCAGGGAAAACAGGAGTCGAGTTGTAGTCATGTCCGTTGTTTTTTTTAGCGGACGGCCAAATTAGCCTAACCCCATGAAGCTACAAATTCTTTCCCCGTCTTTTTTAGGTTACGGTTCGCTACGTGACAGTTGCCCAATAAAAAACGAGCGGCAAAAGGGCCGCTCGTCTCCAATCTGAAAGCTTAAAAAGAATTCTAGGTGTTTATTATTTTGGCAGCAGTACCTTGTCAATCACGTACACCATGCCGTTGGAGGCCTTCACTACACCGAGTACATTGGCGTCATTGACCATGATTTTATCACCTGTTTTGTGGATAGTGATTTTGCCATTGTTGGCCATGCCGAGCGTCATGCCGTCAGAGAGCATCGATTCTGTGAGGGAGGAAGTTGTCACATGATACTTGAGAATGTTCTTCAAATCTGCCAATGCTTCTGGTTTCAGCAACCCTTCGACCGTGCCGGGGGGCAGTGCATCGAAAGCAGCATTGGTTGGTGCGAATACGGTGAACGGACCAACATTGGCCATTGAGTTAACCAGATCGGCAGCTTTGAGCGCCGCAACGAGGGTGGTGTGGTCTGGTGAATTGACGGCCACTTTCACCACGTTCGGCTCGGAGTTTTCATCAACCACACTGGCCTGTCCCCCGCCAGCAGCTGGTTGGGTAGTTGCTTCAGCAACAGCGCCACCATCGGTATCTGCCGAACCGGACTGGCAAGCTAAAACCCCTAACATTAATCCAAAAGCAAGGGCGAATACGAAAAAGACTTGTTTTTTCATGATTTGATATTTTTTTATCAGTTGAAATAAGATTTTCGGACAATTTTATCGGTTATTCCTGCGCTGCCGAATGACTTTCCGCAATGTTGGACGTGACTTTTGTCACAAGGATAAACGCCGGTGCCAAATCCCGTTGGGTTCAATGAATCTCACTTGCTTTTTTCTGCCGAACTTTGCCAAAAAAAATTGCCATTTCGTATGCAAACTTCCATCACCCCCTTAGACCTTGTTATCATCGGCGCCGGCCCTACGGGTCTCGCCATTGCCATCGAAGCCGAGAAAGCCGGACTGAGCTATCTCGTGTTGGAAAAGGGCGTGCTCGTCAATTCCATCTTTCGCTTTCCAGCAAACATGACTTTTTTTTCCACTTCACTCAACCTCGAAATAGGTGGTGTGCCCTTCATTTCGCACGTGGACAAGCCCACCCGCAAGGAGGCGCTGGAATACTACCGCCGTATCCTCGAAAGCTGGAAGCTGAAAGTGAAAACTTACGAACCCGTGCTGGGCATGGATCGGCGGAGCGACGGCATTTACGAAGTAAAAACTACGAAGGAAAATTACTTCACCAGAAATGTGGCCATTGCCACCGGCTTCTATGACATACCCCGCCTGATGAACGTGCCAGGAGAAGATTTGCCGAAGGTGAAACATTTCTACGACGAGGCGCACCCCTACGTTGGGCAAAAAGTGCTCGTCGTCGGTGCTGCCAATTCCGCTTGCGACGTGGCGTTGGAGACCTTCATGAAAGGCGCCGAGGTGACGATGTGCATCCGGGAGGACGGCATTTATGAAAATGTAAAATATTGGATTCGACCCAATATCGAAAACCGCATCAAGGAGGGAAGCATCAAAGCTTTTTTTAATTCGCAGGTGAAGGAAATCCAACTGCATGAGGTGGTGCTGACTACACCCGACGGCGAGGTAACACTCGAAAATGACTTCGTGCTGGCCATGACGGGCTATCAGCCGGACTTTGTTTTTCTGGAAAAATTGGGCATCGAATTCAATGAAGATGAACAGCGGACGCCCGTGATGAATGTGGAGACTTTTGAGTCAAATTTGCCGGGGGTGTTTCTGGCGGGCGTGATTCAGGCGGGGCTGAATACGAGCAAGTTGTTTATCGAAAATACGAGGCATCATGGGAAGGTGATTGTGAGGGAAGTTCTCAGTTCGTCAGTTGGCCCCAAAGGGGTAAACAGTTTAACAGTCAGGTGATGATTAATCCGTTAGGGATAATGTCCTATTTCCATCAATAATTTTCGCAAAATTAGCCTTTCTGGTTCGTTGATTTTCAACAGTTTGATTGTTGCTTCGGCTATTCTTGATTTTGGCAGAATCTCGCCTTCTTCGACCCAAAAATGGTCGTTCCATTTGTCATTTCTCGGGTTGAAAATCACCTGAATATCAGCATAGGATGCAAGGAAGGTTGTTAGGTCGGTTCCTTTGTTTTGATTGCAATGTGGGCAACAAAATGCAAGATTTTCAGGTTCATGCCCGCCACCATGTTTTAGGCTGATGATGTGGTCAATCTCGAAGGGCAGGAAGGAATCCTGTTCATGCAATAGGCAATACTCGCAATGGAATTCGGCTCTTTTTGCGACGAACCTTTTTGCCGAGATTGGGACATGACGACTCATGCGGCGAGTAGGCGGTGGGCACGAGCCTTGGCAAGGTTAATCAATAAATCCAACGCAAGGTATCGTTCGAGCTCGGTTGCTTCGTCCGAAGTTATCAGGCCTTCTTTTTTCTTCTCAACTAAAACCTCTACCCGCTTTGCCATTAGATTGGGTGCTTTGAGCGCCACAATCTTGGCAGGATCCATTTGGGCAAGCAACGCAGCAACATCGTCGAAAACTTCAGTAACCGTCATAATTCCTTGATTTTCCAACAAATATAAGTTAGCAACACCTGACTGTCAAACTGTTTACCCCTTTGGGGCCAACTTAATCTTCGCCTCATCCCACAACTTGTCCATCTCCCCCAACGTCATCTCGTCCAGCGGCTTTGGCGCATTCGCCTCGATGTACTCGAAGCGACTCTTGAACTTGCGGTTCACCCGCTCCAGCGCCGTTTCCGGCTCGATGTGGAGGAAGCGGGCGTAGTTGACCAGTGAGAATAGCACGTCACCGAACTCGTCTTCCTTTTTTTCTTGCGAAAAATTTTCGTTCACAGCTTCTTGAAGTTCACCAATTTCCTCCTGCACTTTCGCCCAGACCTGCTCGGTGTTTTCCCATTCAAAACCGACTTGCGCCGTTTTTTGCTGCATCCGCCAAGCCTTCACGAGGGCGGGCAGGGAGGTCGGAACGCCTTCCAACAGTGATTTCTTTCCACCCTTGAGCTTCAGTTTTTCCCAATTGCGCTTCACTTCCTCCTCGTCAGCCACTTGCGTGTCGCCGTACACGTGCGGGTGTCGCTGCACCAGCTTGTCACAGATGGCATGGAGCGAGTCGGCCATGTCCCAGGCCTGTTTTTCCTCCGCAATTTTTGCATAAAAAACCAGGTGTAACATGATGTCGCCCAGTTCCTCCTTGATACCGTCGAGGTCATCGTCGAGGATGGCGTCGGCCAGTTCGTAAGTTTCCTCTATGGTCAGGTTGCGCAGGGTTTGGAAAGTCTGCTTGCGGTCCCACGGGCATTTTTCCCGCAGGTCATCCATGATTTGGAGGAGGCGGGCGAAGGCTTCGAGTTTGGCGGGGAGGTTTTGGACAGTGTTTGTCATGGTTGGTTGATAAGGGTTGATAAAGGTTGATAAAGGTTGATGAGGGCGTTGTAAATCAACCCTATCAACCTTTTAACATCCTTCATCAATCCGTTTATTAGAAACCATAGGCTTCATTAATCTTGTTTTTTCTTGCCCTTTTTTTCTATCCAATTAGTGAAACGATATTGCAAATATCCTAAAGGAATGCTCACAAGGGCTACAATCGCTAACCAAAGTAAAGGCTGCCGATGCATCATTCCAGATGGTTCGTCATCGCCTAAACTGACAATCCAATTGGAAAATATGGCAATAAAAAACAAGGATACAATGTTGAAGAGAATTTGATTTCGGTGTACCATGACGATAGGTAATTGAATTTATGATTTTGTCAATTCCACCTTCAAATTCAACTCATTCAATTGCGCCTCATCCAAAGCATCCGGCGCATCAATCATCATGTCCCGGCCTTGATTGTTCTTGGGGAAGGCGATGAAGTCACGGATGCTGGTCTGGCCACGCATCACGGCGCAGAGACGGTCGAGGCCGAAGGCGATGCCACCGTGGGGCGGTGCGCCGTACTCGAAAGCACCGAGTAGGAAGCCGAACTGGTTCTCTGCCTGTTCCGGTGTGAAGCCGAGTAGTTGGAAGTTCTTCTCTTGAAGTGCCCGGTCGTGGATACGGATGCTGCCACCGCCGATTTCCACGCCGTTGAGCACGAGGTCGTAGGCGTTGGCACGGAGGTTTTTCAGCGTTTCGTGGTCGCCGGACATCATCTTTTCGGCGTCTTCTGGCAGCGGTGCGGTGAACGGGTGGTGCATCGCAAAAAAGCGCTGTGAATCCTCGTCCCACTCTAACAGCGGGAAGTTGACGACCCAAAGTGGCTTGAAATCGCCAGCCTTCATCAGGCCCATACGGCGACCCATTTCGAGGCGGAGTTCGTTGAGCTGTTTGCGGGTTTTTTCGGCTTCGCCGGAAAGCACGAGCATCATGTCGCCCGGCTTTGCGCCCATCTTCTTCGCAAATTCCTCCAATTGGTCTTCGCTGTAAAATTTGCTGACACTGCTGCGGAAGCGGCCAAATTCGCCGTTCGGGTCGGCGTTGACTTTTATCCAAACCAAACCCTTCGCCCCGATTTGTGGGCGCTGCATCCACTCGGTCAGCTCCTTGATGTCTTTGTTTGAAAACGATTCTGCCTGCCCTTCGGCGCAGATGCCAACGACCAATTCAGCGCTGTCAAAGACGCCGAAGCCCTTGCCTTGCGCCACGTCATTTAACTCCGTGAACTCCATCCCAAAGCGAATGTCTGGCTTGTCGGAACCGTACCGGGTCATGGCCTCGTCGTAGCTCATGCGGGGGAAGTCGGCCATATCCAGCCCAAGGACGGACTTGAACAAGTGCTTGGTCAGCCCCTCGAAAGTGTTGAGAATGTCCTCACGGGTTACGAAGGCCATCTCGCAGTCTATCTGCGTGAACTCCGGCTGGCGGTCGGCCCGGAGGTCTTCGTCCCGGAAGCATTTCACGATTTGGAAATACTTGTCCATGCCCGCCACCATCAGGATTTGCTTGAAAGTTTGTGGCGACTGCGGCAGTGCGTAAAACTGGCCGGGGTTCATGCGGCTTGGCACCACGAAGTCACGAGCGCCTTCAGGCGTGCTTTTTATCAAGTTCGGCGTTTCTATTTCGATGAAGCCCTCGCCGCTGAGGTGCTTGCGGGTCTCGATGGCCACCTGCGAACGGAACATGAGGTTCTGCTGCACGGGCGAGCGCCGGATGTCGAGGTAACGGTACTTCATACGCAGGTCGTCGCCGCCGTCGCTGGTGTCTTCAATGGTGAAGGGCGGTGTCTTGGAGGCATTGAGGATTTGCAGGTCACTGACCATGATTTCCACGTCGCCGGTGGGGCGATTGGGGTTTTTGCTGGAGCGTTCCCGCACTTTGCCGGAGGCAGAAATGACAAACTCACGGCCTAGTTTTCGGGCTTGCTCGCAGAGGGCAGCGTCGTCGTCCATGTTAAAAACGAGCTGTGTGATGCCGTAGCGGTCACGGAGGTCAATGAAAGTGAGGCCGCCGAAGTCACGGCCGATTTGCACCCAGCCAGATAGTTTTACTTCTTGTCCAATGTGTGAGATGCGGAGTTCGCCGCAGTTGTGTGTACGATACATGAGGTCGAGTTATGAGTTATGAGTTATGAGATTATTTGGGATAAAAATTGACCCCTGTTTGTGGAGCAAATTCATAACTCATAACTCATAACTCGAAAAAGTGCGCAAAAATAGCAGGTTCTACGCCAAAAGATTTGGTGAGTTTTCAAATTTGACACGTTTTTTGAAAGAGAGGGTAGTTGTTGGTGCTTCTGGCAAAATTTAGATACTACCCAGAACACCAGTTTGCGCTAATCCTCCCACCGATTTTACATCCTCCATTTGCGCAAGGTCTATTGAAATTAACGGCAATCATTATATTTGCTAACCGTTGATATATGACTCTACCGCAAAATCCGTTATTCACCCTGTCATTTTGCCAAGAACTAAAGAACAAATTGAGATGAAAAGGAATTCCCTGTTGTTCGTACTGCCATTGCTATTTTTTGCTTTTACTATTCCAAAGTTCAAGCCCACGGTACGGGGTACTTATCCGAACAATTATTTTCAGGCGCCCGTTGCCCAGACCCTGCTGCTGGCCGGCACTTTCGGAGAGCTTCGACCTAACCATTTCCATGCAGGAATTGACATAAAATCAGCCAAAGGTGTCATCGGCGACGCTGTTTTTACCGCTGCTGATGGCTTTGTGTCCAGGGTGAAAGTGGACAAAAGCGGCTACGGAAACTCCCTCTACATCAGCCATCCGAACGGCTACACGACCGTGTACGCTCATCTTGACAGGTTCAAACCAGAAATAGAAAATTTTATAAAAGCCCAGCAGTATATCCAGGAATCGTTCGAGGTGGACATTGACCTGACCCACGACAAGTTTCCTGTTACGCAAGGCGATGAAATCGGCAAAATGGGCAATACCGGTTCCTCCAACGGGGCGCACCTGCACTTTGAGGTACGAGAGACCAGTACCCAAAATCCCATCAACCCGCTGCTTTTCGGATTTCGAGTGGTGGACAATATAGCCCCCAAAATGCACTCACTGAAAATTTATTCCCTCAACGAAAAAAGAGAGGAACTCGATGCGAAAGCCATTTCGCTCCTTAAAATGGGGGATGTTTACAAGGTAAAAGGCGACACCGTCCTGCTCGACGCCGGACAAACGGGCTTCGGCCTCAAAGTTTATGACCACTTCGACCGGGTGAGCAACTGGAACGGCATCTACGAACTGTCCATGTACCAGGACGATACCTTGATGTACGATTTCAGCCTAGAGTCGTTTTCTTTTGACGAGAGCCGCTACATCAACGCCCATTGCGACTACGAGGAGCGCCTGACCAAAAACAGCTACTACAACCGCTGCTATACCCTGCCCGGCAACCACCTCTCCATTTATCGACACATGGCCGATAATGGTGTCGTTTCGTTACAGGGTGAAAGGGTCAGTAAAATCACCATGGTGGCCGCCGATGTGGCTGGCAATAATTCGACCCTTGAGTTTTGGATAAAAAGAAGGCCCGGAGCGGCCAATTTGGTTCAGCCGATTTCCAACCAAAACTACAACTACATACTGCCCTTTAATGAAGGTAATATGATACGCACTGAGGGCCTCTACCTTCATATGCCACCTGGCACATTGTATGAGGACCTTTACCTCAAATATAATGTGCTCCAGGAGCGCTCTACTGGTTACTACTCCGATGTGCACCGACTCAGCGATAGCAAAACGCCCGTGCATGATTTTTTCGACATCGGTATCCGTCCTACACGGTCCATTCCTGCCGAACTGAAGCCAAAGGTGTTTGTAGCCTATTGCGAAGGCGGCAGGATTCTCAATTGTGGTGGTCGCTGGGAAGATGGCCTATTGCGAGCAAAAGTGA
>JAHEAS010000875.1 GCA_024642645.1 Saprospirales bacterium
CCCCTTCTTGTTCCCTCGGGAAGGGCCGATTGATTTCACCCAATTGCGGGCAGAAATCGCGGCGGCCTATCCCGATGATGTTGCTTCTGTAAATGATAGCACAGAAAACGAACGGCCTTTCGGAAATCGTTCGGTCGGAAATGCCAGCCCTGCCGCCACTTTCCCTTTCGACCCGAACACGGCCACGAAAGAGGAGTTCGTCTCCCTTGGCCTCGCACCCCGCACGGCACAGACTATTCTGAATTATCGAAACAAGGGCGGGAAGTTTTTCAAAAAGGAGGATTTCAAGAAAATCTATGGTTTAAGGAGCGAAGACTACGCACGGTTGGAGGCTTGGATACGGCTCGAAAAGCCGGATTTCGCCCAAAGGGACTTTTCAAGAAAACCTGACTATCAAGGAGTTACAGAAAAGGTTGATTACAAGGAAAAGCCAGCGTATGAAAGCCATTATGAGAAATACACCCCGAAAAAAGAAACCCTTGTCGAAATTGACATCAATACCGCCACCGACGAAGAATGGCAACAATTGAGGGGCATTGGGCCGGGCTACTCCAAAAAAATCACTAATTTCCGGGAGAAACTCGGCGGCTTCTACTCGGTCGAGCAAGTGGCTGAAACGTACAACCTGCCAGACAGCGTGTTCCAAAGCATCCGCCCTTTCCTCAAAATTTCCCCGGTCATCAAACCAATCAAGGTGAACTCGGCCACTTTGGAAGAGTTGAAAATGCACCCATACATCAGCAGCTATCAAGCCACAGCATGGTTCAACTACCGCCAGCAACATGGTACTTTTGCCAATTTGGAAGGGATGAAAAAAATGTATGCCTTCAAAGCCGAAGACTGGAAAAGACTCGAACCTTACCTATCATTTGAGTAACTGACCTTTCGCAGGTCAAAAATTTGGTGAACTAATATTTTCGATTAAGGCTACGCCAAAAGAGGGGTAGCTTGCTGTTTGGCGGCACATTTGAGTTCCAGCAATTCCTGGTATGCCGCCTTGATAGCTTTGAGGTACAGCCTTGCCTTCAACGCAAAATGGTTGGAGTTGCCCTTGACTTTCAACACTTCCAACTTGCAGTAAGCAATCATTGAGGCAAAAATGTGGTTGGATTGGGTCACCTCATATTTGGTGGGCGACTTTTCCAGGCCGGCATTTTGCTTGAGCGATTTGTGGAAGACCTCTACGCACCACCGTTTTTCGTAGATTGCAATGAGGTCGGCTGCGCCAAGATTGAGGTCATTGGAAATGAGGAACAATTCGCCAGTGGAGCCGTCTTTGTTTGTAAAGACTTGTTTGGTAAGGAGGACTGGAAAATCAGTCCCGTTGAGCCAAACCTTCAGGCACTGGCCTGTATGCAATCCTAATTCCTCGACCTTTGTGTATTGGCCCTGCTTCTTGTCCTGTTCGCTCAAGGCCGCTTTGCGGTTGCTTTTCAGGGCAACCACGAAGTGCTTCTTCAGGTCGTTGTGAACAAAGTCAAGGTTTTCCTTGGAAGTGAACCAGGTGTCCCAAACCACGTACCGGTACTTGACCCGGTTGTACTTGGTGATGACGTAGAGCCGTTCCCGCACCATTTCGTTCTTGGTCAACGGGCTGCGGAGCTTGACCTTGCCCGACTTTTTGTCGTAGTACTGCGCCGTCTTTTTGATGATTTCATAGGCCAGCGGCAGCGTTACGTCCTGGTCGTCGGGCAGCGCCGTGTGATAGACAAAGTTCAAAATGTTGATGCCCTTCACATACGCCTCGTTCGAGTGGTCCCAATGATAGCAGATCATGTCGTTCTCCGTCGAGTGCGGTTTTTCTGCTATCGTGTCATCGATGCTGATGATACCTGAATCATGTTCCACCTTGCGAACCAACTGCTTGACCATTTGCCAGAAGTCCTTCTGCGTGAACTCCTTCTGGCTGAGGAAGCGGCTGATTTGGTCGTGGCTGTATCCGTCATCAACCAGTTTGCCCAATCCGGTGGCAGTCACCGATAGGAAACTGGTCAAACAAAAATCTGAGTACAAATCTAACAGGTGTGGATTTTTCATAGTCCTTGCTTTTTTTGGATACAGAAAACAGGGACAAAGGTAAAATCCGCCGCTGTTAGAATAATTTTTCGAATCTCAAAATTTCAGACCTGCGAAAGGTCAGTTAATAAGAGTTCCATTGATGGATTTGTATAACAT
>JAHEAS010000135.1:0-1166 GCA_024642645.1 Saprospirales bacterium
CTTTGGGAAGTCCGACCTTATGGTTCGGAAATGGTGGAGGAATCAAACATCAATAAGCAATTATTGTCTGGAATGAAGGATGATTGTAAATGATTAGAAAATTGGCTAATCTTATTTTTGCCTGTAAAGCTCCATATCACTCATCCCTAACTTGCTTTTTAGCCAACTGCCCATTTTCGTTGAAGTTATGGAATCCAACTCATTAACGCTGTCATATATCATCACCCCAACCACTTTTGAAGAATCGGTATTTTCATTAAAAGTGTGCTTCGCCAATGAAAGATTTCTAATTTCTGGAAATAATATTCTGCATTCATTTAAGACCTGGGTATTCTCGAGCTTATTGTTCAGCAATTCTTGTTGAAGCTTTTTTATGATTACATCCTTCTCGTTTAGGACGATTTGGTTGTGACCGATTTCATTTAAAATATCATTTTTTAAGTCAGAAGTATCTTGTCTTATCACCAATTTTGTATTCTCAATATCGTAGTACTTAAGGTTTTCATTTAGCCTCACCACTTCTTCCTCCCTGAATTTTTCCAAACAGGCAAGCTCAATCTTTTTTGGATCAGCATCGAACGTTGTCTTTTTATAAATAACTGTATAGCCTTTGGATACAAGTTCTTCATTTATGTAGCGCTCTATTCGTTGGTCAAACCCTTTTTCAATATAAAGATTATAAGCCAAATAAAAGCTAGGTATAATCATCAATAATATCAAAGATGAAATACCGTATTTTATCCGCTTTTCATGAACGGGGTCAATATGCTTCAGTACCGGATACTTTAAATATTTAACTAGAACAAAAGTAGCGATGCAGATAAAAAAACAATTAATAGTATATAGATAAATAGCTCCAAAGAAATAAGGCCAATTACCGATGGCGATGCCATAGCCAGCCGTACAAAGTGGTGGCATCAACGCCGTAGCAATGGCCACACCCGGAATTGGGTTGCCTTTTTCTACCCTTGTAATGGCAATTACTCCTACCAATCCGCCAAAAAACGCAATGAGCACATCGTAAATGGTCGGGGAAGTTCTTGAAAGCAATTCGGATTGAGTCTCTTTGAAAGGGCTAATCAAGAAATACAAACTTGCTACAGTAAGGCTTACTGTGGTGGCTACAAAAAGGTTTATCAATGACTTCTTCAGTAGGGTAAAATCAT
>JAHEAS010000135.1:1230-7869 GCA_024642645.1 Saprospirales bacterium
GAAATAAGCATCGCACCGATCACTACTGCTGTGGAATTTACGTTAAGCCCAATAGATGCGATTACAATGGCACAGGCGAGAATCCACAAGTTTGCACCCCTAAACGAAACATTAGAAACCACATCTAGCAATACCTCCTTCTTATTTTCCTCTCCTCGATGAAGATCAAAATATTTTAACAAATTGTTCATGCCGTGAATTTATAATTAGATTGCGTAGAAACCGGCATACGATTACAAATATATCGAAGCAAGGAGCTAGACACAAAGTTGGGGTAAATGAGAATTGTCATCCTGACATGAGCCTTTAACTCATCTTCAGTTTTTTCACTTCGTAGATATCGGTTCTCCTATCTTTCAAATTCTTCACAGCGCCATAGTTGTGAAGCTCTTTTAGCAAGTCAATGTCAACATCAGAAATCAGTACCATTTCAGTATTGGGTGTGGCTTTAGATACAATTCCATCTGGAGGGAAGGAGAAATCACAAGGACTAAATACCATAGATTCCGCATACTGCATGTCCATGTTGTGCACTTTTGGCAAGTTTCCAACACTTCCGGCAATGGCCACATAGCATTCGTTTTCTATTGCCCGGGCCTGAGCGCAATGCCTTACCCGTGAATAACCATGCTGCGTATCCGTAAGGAATGGTACAAACAATATGCTAATGCCTTCCAAGGCCAAAAGCCTGCTCAATTCTGGAAACTCGACATCGTAGCAAATCAGGATGCCAATCTTGCCGCAATCAGTGTCAAATGTTTTAATCTTACTGCCACCTTTCATCCCCCAAATTCTTTCTTCATCAGGCGTAACATGCAGCTTTTCAAATCGCTCAATTGTCCCATTTCTTTTGCATAAATAGCCGACATTATATAGTACGTTATCTATCAATTCTGGCATACTACCAGTAATGATATTGATATTATAGGAGATAGAAAGTTTAGAAAATTCTTCCAATATAGGTTGCGTATATTCGGACAACTTTCGAATGGCCTCTGCCTCCCCGAGGTCATTGTATGCTGCCATTAAAGGCGCATTAAAAAATTCTGGGAATAATGCAAAGTCACTTTTATATGCACTCAGCGCATCAATAAAATATTCAGCTTGCTCCATCAGTTCTTTGAGGCTATTGTATGGCCTCATTTGCCACTGAATCAATCCAAGCCTAACAATTGTTTTTGAAACATTGATATTTTTGGTGGGTTTCTCGTAATAGATATTGTTCCATTTCAACAATACAGCGAATTCTTGGGAAGCTTTATCCCCCTCCAAGTAGCCTTTGAGTACTTTGATAGCATGGAAGTCGTTGGATAATTGAAAATTAAGCACAGGGTCATGGATCTCCCGTAATTTAACTTTCTCAATATATTGCTTGGGGCTCATGGTGTCAGCATGCTTATGATAACTGGGAATTCTGCCACCAAAAACAATGCCTTCCAAATTTAGCTTTTCACATAATTCCTTCCGGTACTCATATAATCGCCTCCCAAGCCTGTTTCCCCTATATTTTGGTCTGATAAAAACATCAATACCATAGAGGATGTCTCCATCATCTGTATGGGTATCAAAAGTATAATTTCCCGTTATTTCCTTGTAGGTATGAGAATCTTTAAAGTCATCAATATTGACAATAATCGCTAGCGCACAACCTGCAATTTGTCCATTGACTTTCAGCGCAACTTGGCCTTCAGGAAATTTCTCTATTAAAGCATTGATATGGTGTTCCTTCCAAAACGAATCGGGCATAGTATGATATGCTTCAATCATTGTCTCTTTTACCTCTTGGTAGTCTTCTTTTTTAAGAAGTTCTAATTCTATTTTCTGTATCAAATTTCTTAAGTTTAAAATGTAATTAAGTGCATTTCAGCACTTTAAAATCGACTGCAAATATATTGAAAAGGCAACTAACTCTTCTGTTTTTTCTTTCAACCTTCCTTCCAGCGCTTACTGTTTTTCTTTTTTTCTCAAACCACTTGAATCGAAGTCTAGTGAATGGAATCACCTTTCTTAAAACCTATTTTCATTGCCATTGTTAGGCTTCTAACTTTTTTTTCATGCAAAAGATAAATATTTTTTGGTTTCGTCGAGACCTGCGTTTGCAGGATAATGCCGGATTGTTTCATGCTTTGAAGAATGGCCTTCCCATTCTTCCCATCTTCATTTTCGACAAGAACATTTTGGACGACCTAGAAACCAAGGCCGACCCAAGGGTCACGTTTATTCATCAAGAAGTAAAAAGACTAAGTCAAGAATTGGCCGAGCATGGCAGTAGTATTGTGGTGAAACATGGCCAACCACTCGAAGTTTGGGAAGAAATTTCCCAATGCTACCAAATAGAAAACGTTTTCACCAACCATGATTTTGAGCCCTACGCCTTACAACGTGATGAGCGCGTAAAAGCACTCCTGGCCACAAAAGGAATTTCTTTTCTAAGCTTCAAAGATCATGTGATTTTTGAAAAAAACGAAGTTCTGAAAGACGATGGGCTTCCTTATACCGTCTTCACCCCTTATAGTCGAAAATGGTTGGCAAAACTGGATTCAAGGGATTCAAAATGGGAGGATGAAAATGGTGAAAACATCAAAGTTTCCTATTTCCTAAAACCCTACCCTACCCTGAAATATGCCGATAATTTCCTGAAAATCAATTCGTTGCCATTACCACAACTATCGAAAATGGGGTTTGAGCCTGCCCAACTTTCATTCCCTCCTTCAAACATACCTCAAACCATCATTCGGCAGTACAACCAGACTCGGGATTACCCAGCCAAAGATGGAACTTCTAAACTTGGGCTGCATTTCCGATTTGGAACTATCAGCATCCGAGAGAATGCCAGAAGGGCGATTTCCCTCAATAAAACCTTTTTAAACGAGCTCATCTGGCGTGACTTTTATGCCATGATTTTAAGCCATTTCCCCCATGTTGTTGGTCAACCATTCAGACCTGAGTATGAGGCAATTTGCTGGCGTAACCATGAACACGAATTCCAAGCTTGGTGCGAGGGCAAGACGGGCTACCCAATTGTGGATGCGGGGATGCGTGAACTCAACACTACAGGCTACATGCACAACAGGGTTCGTATGATTACTGCTAGTTTTCTCACGAAACATTTGCTAGTTGATTGGCGTTGGGGAGAGGCTTATTTTGCAAAAAAATTGCTGGACTACGACCTTGCCAGTAACAATGGCGGCTGGCAATGGGCGGCTGGATCTGGGACGGATGCAGCGCCTTATTTTAGGATATTCAACCCAACAACCCAGCAGGAGAAATTTGACAAAGAGCTAGAATACGTCAAGAAATGGCTACCTGAATATGGCACTGCTGACTACCCTGCACCCATTGTGGATCACAAAATGGCCAGAGTCCGTTGTTTGGAAGTTTACAAAGCTGGTTTGAGAAAATAGCTGTTTTTTTCCGAAACTCACTTTTTCTCAAATTTCAAAGCAGCCGAGTTCATGCAATACCTCATTCCAGTAGGCTTTGGACCATCATCAAAAACATGACCTAGGTGGCTATCACAGACAGCACAACGGATTTCGCCACGAACCATCCCTAGTGAGGTGTCTGTTACTTGAAAAACCGCAGCATCAAAGATGGGTTTGTAAAAACTGGGCCAGCCTGTTCCTGATTCAAATTTTGTTGCAGCATCGAAAAGAAGCGAGTTGCATGCCCTGCAGTGGTAGAGGCCATCTTCGTGATTGTCCCAATATTCACCTGTAAATGCTCGCTCTGTGCCAGCTTGCCTAAGCACGTTGTATTGAAGTGGAGAAAGCTCTGCCTTCCATGCTTCTTCCGACTTTATCACTTTTTGAATAGTATCACCTGCCGGAGTGAGAATAAAAGTTTGGTCAGAGGCACTCTGTCGCTTCATGCTCTGAGCTTGGTTACAGGAAGCAGACAGCATTAATGCTGATGTAAGGAATAAAGCTATTAAGATTTTCATGCGTCGTCGTTTAAGTGAATTATCTAAACATACGCAATGAAATCCAGTTTTGGTGTTAGCTGTTAAGAATATTCTAAGAAAAACTTCCAAATCAATGGCTTGCAAGCACCATCGTCCAATAGGGCCCTGCCGTTCCAATACCAATTTCGTTGATTTTTGGATCCATCAAATTTTTACAGTGTGCAGTACTTTCCTGCCAAGCTTTGATAGCTTCTTCTTCTGTAGCTCCACCTTTCAATAAATTTTCCGCATAATAACTGTAAACGTAGCCAGATGCTGTGATTCGGTCATCGACAAAAGAACCGTCAGAGCCAGTATGGTTGAGCTTGTTGTTTGCATTCATATCCTCAGAATGCTTTAGGGCAACTGTAGCCAATGTGTCGTTCCAAGTCACAGGCACTGCAGCTGCTAAGCTACTGCCTCCACAAGTCTCGCCTATGGACCTGAAAGCGTTCACCAGATTCACAAGCTTAACCTTATCCGGTGTAGCTGGTGCATCAGGAAAAAAGGTACTGTCATCACCTTTCTTGTTGCAGGCAGCAAGCGTTAAAACGGTTAGCAAAAGCGCACAGATGAATTTATTTGTCATTTTTGAAGTGCTAATTTTTCAGTTATTTTGAAATTTCAATGCAAAAATACAGCGAATATACTTTGATGGTTAGTCGTCAATTTGCCATAATGCAAATAGGCTATTTTGCCAGTTTAACCACTACATCTACTTTACGGTTTTGCCAGTTTGGGCGACCGTCCTTGCTTTCGCCCCTTCCTTCAATATAAACTTTGTCCACACGAATGCCCTTGTTTTTTAAGACAACGCCAATTGCCTTGGCTCTTTTTTCGGATAACGCTAGGTTGTAAGCATCTGAGCCAATTTCATCAGCATAACCAACGATTTCGACACTTTCAATGGTTTTGCCGTTGAAGTTATTTTTAAAAAAAGCTTCCAATTTGTCAATGTCAGACGGTTTTAATTCTGCCTTGTCAAATTCAAAAAGGATTTCTTGGTGGACTTCGTTAGTTGAGTTTTTTACAGGAAGCGATACGCCCTTTTCAACAAGTAAGTCCTCCGTGTAGGCTGGCAATCTAAACAGCGGGTCGAGCAGTAGGCTTATATGGTAGGAAGTGTGATTCTCCCATTTTGGCACCTCGAATTGGTTTTTGTAGGCGTGATAATCATCTGCCCGGATTTCGACCTTTAGGGTGTCGTTTGCCGGAAGGCAAAGAAAAAAGCGACCATCATCACTGGTTTTGATTGGTAAATGCCCTTTTGCCATCACTGTGCAGGCGATTGGTACTTGCGTAATGGAATCCCTCACATATCCTTCTAGGTAGGTAATTGGGTCGCTGGCCAATTGGTCGGGGAGTTTGAAATTGTAGATGTCCATTCCACCGTGCCCACCTTTGCGGTTAGAGGCAAAATATCCTGATTTGCCATCGGCTGTCAGGAAAATCCCAAGCTCACGGTAAGCCGAATTGACAGGCATGCCAAGGTTGCGGGCAAAGCTCCATGTGCCATCCACTTGCAGTCTAGTCACAAATATATCTTGCTCACCCAATCCAAGATGCCCCGTTGAAGAGAAGTACAAAACTTTGCCGTCATTGGTTATAAAAGGCGCTTCTTCGTCTTCTGTGGTATTGATGTTCGGCCCAAGGTTTTTGGGTTCGCTCCATCTCCCATCAGGGTTTCGCTGACTCATCCAAATATCCGTGCCACCCAATCCACCTTCCCTACTACTGGCGAAGTAAAGTGTGTTGCCGTCACAACTGATACTAGCCTGTGATTCCCAAGCATCACTGTTTGCTAAACCTGACACTGGGCTTGCCTGGGTAATTTGCCGACCATCGGTAACTGCCTCCCAAATATCGCAGGTACCAAGAACCTCGGGGCGTTGACAAGCTGTAAAGAATAAACGGCGACCATCCCGAACCATCGTCACCATGCCCTCATTGGAGCTAGTGTTAAAGTCGCTGACTGGCTCCGATGATTTCCAGTCACCTCTTGGGCGGGTAGCCATGTAAAGGTTTTCGTCTGCATTATCGTTTTTCCGACTAGTAAAATAGATGGTGTTACCATCATTGGTGAGGTAGGGAAAGTATTCATCGCCACTGCTATTGATAGCTGACCCCAAGTTTTCGACAGCCGTAATACCTAGAAACTGAAGAGAATCGGTAGCCGAACGACAGGAGCGCAGGTTGTTTTCCAATTGTGCATAGTAGCTTGCCTCTACCTTTCGTTCTTCAAGTCCATTGTAAGCAAACATAGTAGGAGGCATATTTTTCAAGCTGTCAAATTGTTCAAAATACTTTAGCGCTTGCTCATATTTTCCGCATTGATAGTAGATTTTGCCACATTCAAAATACAATGCCCTTGAGAAATTGGGGCTATTTTCTAGCGCTTTTACATAGAAAAATGATGCCTCCTCCAACTCTCCCATCAATTCATAACAAGCACCAGAACTCCGCAAAGCAGGTGAAAAATTCGGAAATTTTTTCAGCACTTTCTTAAAATAGGAAAGCGCTTCCTTGTATTTCATGTTAAGCAGTGCTACTTCCCCTTGGTGATGAATCTTGGCATATTCGTCAGGTATGATTTGGATAGTAGCGGGTTCTTGCTGCGCAAAAATTGGCAACAAGAGCAAGAGGCAAGAAAGTGTGAGCAGTAATTTTGACATCTACTAGGGTGCTAAGTTACGAGG
>JAHEAS010000876.1 GCA_024642645.1 Saprospirales bacterium
GACTAAGCCTTTTTCAAAATATTTTGCATAAGTTCTTGCCCGCTTGACCCCCCCAACATCGGGAGAAGCGAAAACCACATTTTCCAGATCCATTTCCTGCAGATGAGGTACGTAGATGGCTTGGCTCTTTAAATGGTCGACAGGTATGTTGAAAAAGCCCTGTATTTGATCAGCGTGAAAATCCATGGTCATCACCCGGTCGGCCCCTGCGGCCTGTAGCAGTTCGGCTATCAGTTTTGCAGATATGGGTACCCGAGGCTTGTCCTTTCTATCTTGGCGAGCATACCCAAAATAGGGGATGACCGCCGTGATGTACCCAGCGGAAGCGCGGCTTGCCGCATCTATCATAAGCAATAATTCCATCAGGTTTTCAGCGGGTGCAAAGGTGGACTGTATGAAGAAAACATAGGCCCCTCTGACCGATTCATTGATGACAGGCTGCATTTCTCCATCGCTGAAGCGGTTCACTTCTACATCGCCCAGTGGCTGCCCGTAATAATCTGCTATTTTGTCTGCTAAATAATGGGAGCCTGTCCCTGAGAACAATTTTACTTCTATCATAAGTGTTTGAAATAATATTTGTGGATGTTCTAAAATTATTGATTGCAAGGACAAACTACCGTTTGATAGTACCGATTGTTTGAAACAATGTGTAGTCCAATGCTCTTATAATTTAGGTGAAGGTTGGTGTGCGTTGCCAATTGCCCGGCAAAAGTAGAAATTCCTCTAAGATAGGTGAGCTGGTGTGCAGTTGTTTTTATTTTTGCATCGCTATTTCCGACCGTTCCCTCATTAATCCACTCAATCCACTTATGATGTCTCTTCGATTCCAGTTTCTCCTTGTTTCATTCCTTTTTTCTTCTACCGTTTGGCTAACAGGCTGCGACGCCCCAGCTAACCCTTTTCAAAAAGCCACTTTGGTCAGCAATCAAAAAAACGATGATTTTGCTGCATACTGGTACCAAGGGGAAGGCGAAATCAATTCCTATCGTTTGGTGCAATCCCGCTATGGGGAGGAACGCCAAGGGGATGCAGTCATGGTTTTTGTCACGGAGGATTTTTCCAAATCCAAACAGGTGAAATTGGACAATTCTGACGGAGCTGGCAAAGACAAAGTGCCCATTCTAAAGTTGAATTTCCTCAAAAAATTCGTCACTGGCATCTACGATTACTCGATGATGGAATCGGTGTTCACGCCCACCGACCTCGCTCGCTTTCCCCATTCGCTCAAAACGACAACCACCTCGCAAGATTGGTGTGGCCACACTTTCACGCAGTTCAACTTGGAAGGTGGCAAATATGAAGTCAAACAGTTTTCCTATTTTGAACAGGAGGGCGACGAAGAATTCACCGTTTCGCCAACATTGTTGGAAGATGAACTTTTCAACCGCATCCGTATTGACCCGGCCAGTCTGCCGAAAGGCGAAGTGGACGTGTTGCCTGGCACTTTCTATTCCCGGCTGCAGCACCAGCAACCGAAGGCTAAAAAAGCAAGGATACGCTTCGACGAGGCGGGCGGGATGAGTTATTTGATTTTGGAATACCTCCATTTAGACCGGACTCTCACGATTGGTTTTGAGACCAAATTCCCGCATAAAATACTGTTGTGGACAGAAGAAGATGAGGGCAAACTTTCCTCTTCCGGCAAATTGAAAAGCACCATAAAATCGGCTTATTGGAATCAACATGACAATGCTTCGCTTTATTTAAGGGATTCTTTGCAATTGAGATAGCAGTTAGCCACCTTGCTATTGACCAGAAACCTATGACTCTTCATTTAATGGCTGCCGCCACGAGGTCAGGGAATTTCTCCGGTGTGCAGGCAAAAGCGTGGATGTCGAGTGAGGCCAGTTTGCCCGCCATGTTTCTGTCAAAAGACGGCGCTCCTTTGTCGTCCAGGGCCAGTAGGGCAATCACCTTTACGCCAGATGTTTGGATGGCTGCCATTTTCCGCAGCATACCACTTTCGTTGCCCCCTTCAAAAAGATCGCTTATCAAAATCAAAATGGTGTCGGCGGGCGAAGAAATGAGCGTTTGTGAATATTTCAAAGCCTTGTTGATGTCTGTGCCGCCGCCCAATTGGACACCGAAAAGCAGGTCAACGGGGTCTTTTAAATCATACGTCAGGTCGGCCACAGCGGTGTCAAAGGCGATAAAATGCGTTTTCACG
>JAHEAS010000136.1 GCA_024642645.1 Saprospirales bacterium
GGAGGGAAACGCCATCGGCGGCCTCTCCGTCGGCGAGCCGGACGAGGACATGTACGCCATGACAGAGCTGGTTTGCGGCATTTTACCGAAGGAAAAACCCCGCTACCTGATGGGCGTCGGTACCCCGATGAACATCCTTGAGTGCATCGCCCTCGGCATCGACATGTTCGACTGCGTGCTGCCGACCCGCAATGCCCGCCACGGCCACCTCTACACCGCCAAAGGCATCATCAATATCCGCAACGAAAGATGGAAAAACGAGCACAGCCCTATTGACCCCGAAAGCACGAGCCATACGAGCCGGGTACATTCGCTAGCCTACCTGCGCCACCTGTTCGTGGCCGGGGAACAGCTCGGCGGCATGATTGCTTCGTTGCATAACCTTTGCTTCTACCTCTGGCTGGTCGGCGAGGCGAGGAAGCACATCATCGCTGGCGATTTTTTAAGCTGGAAAAATGGGATGGTGGCGAGCATGGCCACGAGGCTGTAACGATTGCGGATTGGGAGACTGTTGAAACTAATCTTAAAATTATGCAAATGACGCCCCATTCATGCCATTGATTTCGTAGTAGCTTTGCCCCAGTTCGCAATCGCAAATCCGCAATCCGAAATGCTAAAAATCCTCGACCGCTACATCATCAAAAAGTTTCTGAGTACCTTCTTCTTCGTGGTGCTCATCTTTTCGATGATTGCCGTCATCATAGACTTTAGCCAAAACGTCGAGGAATTTATTGACGAAAAACTGGGACCGTGGCAGGTTTCCAGTGAGTATTATTTCAATTTTATCGTATTCATCAATGGCCTGCTCTGGCCGCTGTTTGCCATGATTTCGGTGATATTTTTCACCAGCCGCATGGCATACAATTCCGAAATCATTTCTATTCTGAATGCCGGGGTCAGTTTTCGGCGCTTCATTCGTCCATATATGATTGGTGCTGGGTTACTGGCCAGCTTGCACCTCTTTCTGAACCACTTCGTAATCCCCATAAGCAACAAGACCCGGCTCGACTTTTTCCATGCCTACATCATGAAGGAGAGCGACCACGGCAATACCCGTGACGTGCACATGTTCGTGGACCCGAACACCAAAATCTACGTGCGAGACTACTTCAAACGGGACAGCTTCGCCCGCAACTTCCGGCTGGAACGCATTGACAGCAACCGCCTCACCAGCTACATCGAGGCAGACGAGGCACGATGGGACGGCAAGACCCAAAAATGGAAACTCAGCAACTATGAAATCCATACCTTCAACGGCATCAAGGAAGGTATCGTGGTGGGCGGAAAGGAGAAGCTAGACACCGCCTTGCTGCTCACTCCTGATGACTTTGTGCGCTACGACGATACCCGTGAGAAAATCCCCTCCACCCGCCTTGCTGCATTTATTGACGAGGAGCGCCGCCGGGGTATTGGCAACACAAAGGGCTATGAGGTAGAACTCTATCGCCGCACCGCCGACCCATTTACGCTCATCATCGTCACGCTAATAGGTGTGGCGTTGGCCTCCCGCAAGATTCGGGGAGGCATGGGCCTGCACTTGGCAATGGGTATTGTGCTGGGAGCTGTGTTCGTTTTTGTGGCCAAGTTCAGCATTACCTTTGCCATGAACGAGGCATTACCTGCTGTGCTCGGTGTGTGGTTGCCCAATATTTTCTTCGGAGCAGTGGCGTTGTGGTTGGTGGCGAAGGCCCAGCGATGAGCAATTGCCCGACCAAATGTTAAAAGTCACATTTGAACCTCCGTCTTTGGCTTAGTTTTGCTTTGCATCAAATACTTATTCCAACCAATTCACATGAAAAAATTATTTACCGCTGCTATTTTACTGGCTTTTTTCAGCTTCGCAAACAGCCAAAACAACAAAGACTGGCACTCGAAAGTGGATGCTTCCCTGTTGGCAAAAACCGCCAACGGCCAGCACATGCCCTTCCTCATTTTGCTGTCGCAACAAGCCGATGTGAGTGCCGCCCGGCAGCTGAAAACCAAGGATGAGAAGGCCGCTTTCGTCTTCAACATCCTTCGGCAAACGGCCGAAACCACCCAAGGCGGCATCACCGCTTTTTTGATCCAAAAAAATGCGCCGCACGAAGGTTTTTTTATCATCAATGCCATCAAAACAGAAGGTGATTTGACCTTGATAAATTCGCTGGCGCAACGGTCCGATGTGGCCCAAATCCTCGACAATCCGAACATCCACAACCCCGGTCCAGTCGAGGAACTGGAGGAAAGCACCAGTTCCCGCTCCGCCGTCGAATGGGGTATTGACATGATAAACGCCGACGACGTATGGGCGCTCGGCTACCGTGGCCAAGGCGTTACCGTGGCTGGTGAGGACACCGGCTATGACTGGACGCATCCGGCGCTCACCCCGAAGTACCGGGGTTACGATGCTGCCACCAATAATACAGACCACAACTACAACTGGCACGATGCCATCCATGTCATTAGCCCACTTGCTTCCGATAGCCTCAATCCCTGTGGTCTTGACATTCAAGCTCCTTGCGATGACTATGGTCACGGCACGCATACCATGGGCACTATGGTCGGCTCTGACGGTGACTATGAAATCGGTGTTGCGCCCGATGCCAAATGGTGCGCCTGCCGCAACATGGAGCGGGGCAACGGCTCACCGTTCACCTATCTGGAATGCTTCCAGTGGTTCCTCGCACCCACCGACCTGAACAACGAAAATCCCGACCCGACAAAAGCGCCGCACGTCATCAACAACTCGTGGTACTGCTCCGAAGGCGAGGGCTGCAATGCCAGTAATTTTTTCGTGCTGAACCAAGCAGTGAACAGCCTTCGGCTGGCGGGCACCGTCGTAGTGGTATCGGCAGGGAACAGCGGTAGCGGCTGTGGCAGTGTTTCGAATCCACCAGCTTTTTATGAAAATAGCTTCTCGATTGGCGCTACGGCCATCAACGATACAATTGCCGGGTTCAGCAGCCGAGGCCCCGTGACGGTGGACGGCAGCAACCGCCTAAAGCCCAATGTGTCGGCACCGGGCGTCAATGTGCGCTCCTGTGTACCGGGCGGTGCTTATGCTAATTACTCCGGTACGAGCATGGCCGGGCCGCACGTAGCAGGCTTGGTCGCACTCATGATTTCCGCCAACCCTGATTTGGCGGGTCAGGTGGACCTCATTGAGGACATCATCGAGCAGACGGCAGTGCCAAAAACGACTAACCAGAACTGTGGCAACATCCTCGGTACCGAGGTGCCAAACAACACTTATGGTTTCGGCCGGGTGGACGCGCTGGCCGCCGTGGAGGCAGCGATTGCGCTGATACCCCCACCGCCAAGCGCTACGCAAGAGCAGGTGGCCATGTCGGTCAGGGTGTTCCCTAATCCAGTTGGAGGACAGTTGAATGTGGAGGTGCAACATGCGGTTGGCGAGGTACAGTTTGAGTTGTTTGACGTGAGTGGCAGGTTGGTTTTGCTGCGCAATTGGAGTGGGGCTAGTTCCTCCGTTTCGGTTGATTTTGCAGGTAATCCTTCAGGGCTTTACTTCTACCGGCTACTGAGCGGCGGTGCGGTGATGCAGGGGAAGGTGGTGAAGAAGTAAGCGGTTTTTACTAAAATGAAAAGCCCAGCATATTCGGTTGTGCTGGGCTTTTTTGCTTTGGCTGTTGTCCCTTCCTTGATAATCCCCGGGCTGTCCTTTTAGTTTATTTTTGAGAAAAACAATGACTCGTAGGGTGATTTTTCTCGTCAAGAAAACTAGGTTTTGTGATAAAAGTCAAATTTTAATTGGTGCTATTACTGGTAACTTTAGGAGTTGTTTTCTAAATCAAAATTTATGAAAAAGACTTTGACACTCCTGCTGGTAGCCTTCACGGTGAGCCTTTTTTCCCAAAACCTAACGGACGATGACTTTGAAAATGTCGTATGCAAAGAGGCAGACGCACATGCCCATTTCAAGCACCCGGCACCTGCGGCAAATCCACTGACGTTGAATTACGACCTAAAATACTATCGCTTCGAATGGTACATCGACCCGGCACAGTATTTCATCGACGGCAAGGTGACGGTCTATTTTGAGGTTCTAGAGGATAATTTCAACGAAATCAACTTCGACTTCTCCTCCCAAATGGCAGTGAATGACATTGATTACCACGGTCAAAGCCTCAACTCAACGGCTACAGGCGAATACCTCCTCACAATTCAATTGCCCGCCCCATTGCCCACTGGACAACTGGACAGCCTGACCATAACTTATGCAGGCGCACCAACATCAAGTGGGTTCGGCTCCTTCATCCAGAGCGAGCACAACGGTGTGCCATCACTTTGGACACTATCCGAGCCCTACGGCGCCCAAGACTGGTGGCCATGCAAAAATGGCCTCGATGACAAAATCGATAGCATTGACGTCATCGTAACCACGCCAGCACCCTATCGGGTAGCCAGCAACGGCCTGCTGGTGCAGGAGTCCGTTGTCGGTTCAGACAAGGTCTATCACTGGAAGCACCGATATCCGATAGCGCCATATCTCGTGGCTATTGCAGTCTCTAATTTCGCACAATACACTGACAATGTGCCGCTTAGTAACGGCACGAATCTTCCGATGCTCAACTATGTTTATCCCGAAAACCTTACTGCTGCTCAAAGCGGCACAGCCAATTTGGTACAGGTTCTTCAATTTTACGATAGCCTGTTTGTCACGTACCCATTTCACGAAGAAAAATATGGCCATGCCCAGTTTGGGTGGGGTGGCGGCATGGAGCACCAGACCATGAGTTATGTTACGAGCTACGGCTGGGGACTGCTTACGCACGAGTTGGCACACCAATGGTTCGGCGACATGGTGACGTGCGGCAGCTGGGAAGACATCTGGCTCAATGAGGGTTTTGCCACCTACCTAGAAGGCTTGAGCAGAGAACGCTTCCCGTCGCAAGTGAACCCAAAATGGTATGACTGGAAACTCAGCAAAGTAAATAGCATCATCTCACAACCTGGTGGCTCGGTACTCGTGGACGACACCTCCAGTGTGAACCGCATCTTCAACGGGCGATTGAGCTACAACAAGGGCGCCTACCTGTTGCACATGCTCCGCTGGAAACTTGGTGACGATGATTTTTTCAGTGGCATTCGCAATTACCTAAACGACAAGCAATACAGCTATTCTCGCACGGTCAGTCTCCAATCGCACCTCGAAGCGGCGTCGGAACAAGACCTGACAGAATATTTCAATGACTGGTTTGTAGGGCAGGGTTTTCCCAGCTACCAGGTTATCTGGGAGCAAGGCAGTCAAGGTGATGTGTACGTCCAACTCAATCAAACAACCTCACACCTTTCCGTTGATTTTTTTGAAATGCCTGTACCTGTGCTGCTAAAAGGCGTAGGTGTGGACTCGCTCGTGCGACTGGAACAAACCCAGAACGGAGAGCTTTTTAGTGTAAAAATGCCCTTCGAGGTTACCGCTGTTGTGTTGGATCCAGCCCTTTGGCTGATTTCCGCAAACAACACGGTTCAACATGGGGAATTAGCCGGAATAGATGAGGCGTTGACCGATGGGCAGTTCTTCGTTTACCCTAACCCGGCAGATGAATACCTACAGATTTTTTATAAAAACGGCAATGTGCAAGGTGAGCTTAATTGGTTCATAGTCAATGCCTTGGGACAAACTGTCAAGACGGGCTCACTGGGTACTTCGATTGATGTTTCCGACTTACAGATTGGGCTTTACCGACTTGTTTTGCAGGCGCACGATGGTGGTTCGTCGGTGCGGAGCTTCATGAAAAAATAAACAACTTATCGCTTTCAGGATGTTGGCGTTGTGGAACGCCTTGAAGTGGTTGCCCAAGTTTAAATATGTGGGCATCAAGTGCTTATTCCTACCTTGAATCGCAGGCAACTTGCGATATTTGCTCGCTAATCAACAGGTTCAGGTTAGCACTTTAAAAGCATCACAGAACGCTTTTACATCTCCATAGCTAGCCGCATTCAACCATTACCTTATTCACATTTTTGGACTAGATTCGGGGCTGCGTTTGGCCGTCCTTCGCATTGACCTTGAAACGTATTCTCGGGATGCCCGCCTGCAAACTACGTGGTCATCCGATGGTGTATTTCGCTGCTTTTGAAAATCATGTCGGTTTCTACGCTACGCCGACGGGGCATGAGGAATTTGCGGAGGAACTATCAATGTACAATCAGGTCAAGGGTGCTGTGCAGTTCCCGATTGACCAGCCAGTGCCGTTGGGCTTGATTGCACAAATGGTGAGATTCCGGGTGCAAGAGAATTTGGCAAAGCCGAAAAAAAGTAACTAAATCACCTTAATTTATTGACAATGAGAAAGTTAAAGCTGCAAGTGCAAATGACCATTGATGGCTACATTACTGGTCCAAACGGGGAGATGGACTGGATGGCCTTCAACTGGGGCCAAGACATCATGCAATATGTCAAGGAAATCACCGAGCCGGTTGACCTCATTGTTTTGGGGCGGAAACTGGCTGAGGGTTTCATCCCCGCCTGGGAAGCTAACCTGGAGAACCCCGATGTTTCCGGCGAACCGCTGGAAGGAATCCTCAAGATGGTCGAGACGCCGAAGGTCGTTTTCACCAAAACCCTCGACTCGCACGAGTGGGCTCGCACCGACCTCGCTAAAGGCGACCTCTCTACGGAAATCAATGTCCTAAAAAACCAGTCTGGTGGCGACATTATCGCCTACGGTGGCGGCACATTTGTTTCGTCGCTCATCGAGGCTGGGCTGATTGATGAGTTTCACCTGTTCATCAACCCGACGGCGATTGGCAGTGGAATGTCTATTTTTAAAGGAAAGACACCACTGAAACTGACCGGCTCGCAAGCCTTCGATTGCGGTATCGTTGCGTTGAAATACGAGCCTGTTTTTGTTTGAAAAATAAAAACAAATAGTTTTATTTATAAAAATAAATTTATCTTTGGGTTAATTTTTTGAAACAATTTATTTCACCACTAAAATCACTTTAATGGCCTTCCTCAATGTTTACCTGAACTTCAACGGCAATTGCGAAGCCGCTTTCAACCACTACAAATCCGTTTTTGGCGGCGAGTTCGCTACCTTTTCCCGCTTTGGCGACATGCCCTCCGATGAGCAGCCGCTGCCGGAAAGCGAGGCCAACAAAATCTTGCACGTTTCACTGCCTGTCGGTTCGGCCGGGTGTGTGCTGATGGGCAGCGACTGCCCGCCCTCTTTCCCCAACGGCGTTCAGGGCAACCTTTTCAACATCTCCATCACAGCGGAAAACAAGGAGGAGGCCGACCGCTTGTTCAATAGCCTTTCCACTGGCGGCAAGGTCAACATGCCGATTGCCGACACCTTTTGGGGAGCGTATTTCGGGATGTTCGCCGACCAGTTTGGGGTGCAGTGGATGGTGAACTTCGATTACCCAAAACCTTGATTCCAGCACTGACCGAATTATTAAATCGTCAACCAACTCCTTTTTTAAATAATGGCAACTAAGCAAAAAATCACCCCCTTCATCTGGTTCGATAGCCAAGCCGAGGAGGCTGCTAATTACTACACTTCCATTTTCAACAACTCCAAAGTCGGGAAAGTATTCCGGCAAGGCGACAAGGTGCTCACGGTCGACTTCCAGCTCGATGGGCAGGCATTTTCGGCAATCAACGGCGGGCCGATGTTCAAGCTCAACCCTTCCATTTCCTTTTATACGGTTTGTGAAACTGAAGCGGAGCTGGACAGCGTCTGGCGGCAGCTCGCAGACGGAGGCCAAGTGATGATGCCACTCGACAAGTACCCGTGGAGCGAAAAATATGGCTGGCTAAACGACAAGTATGGTGTCTCCTGGCAATTAGTGCTTGGCAAAATGGCCGAAGTTGGGCAAAAA
>JAHEAS010000137.1 GCA_024642645.1 Saprospirales bacterium
AGTTCCTCCGTGTCTTGAAGGTCGGGTGCCAAAGGGATTAGCACGAAGAGGTTTTCGCAACCGACTGGTGCTACGGATGGGTCAGTTACACTTGGGGCGCACACATAGAAAAGCGGATTGGTCGGCCAAGCCGGGTTTTCATAAATCTCCACGGCATGCTGCTTGAAGTCCTTGTCGAAAAACAGGTTATGATGGAGCAGGCCCTTGAGCCGCTTGTTTACACCGAGGTAAAACAGGAGGCTTGATGGCGCCATCACTCGTTTATCCCAATATTTCTCCGTGTACTGCCGCTGTGGCTCGGCCAGCAGTTGTTGCTCGACATGGTGGTAATCCGCACCGCCCACCACCACGTCGGCTGCGTATTCGCCCTTGTTGGTGATAACTTTTGTGGCGTGACCATTGGGCGCATAAATCTGATTCACTTCCTCGCCGAGGCGGATTTTTACGCCCAGTTCCTCAGCCAGTGACACCATCCCCTCGATAATCTTCGTCATGCCGCCCATCGGATACCAGGTGCCGAGCGCCATGTCAGCGTAATTCATCAAGCTGTACATAGCTGGGGTTTTTTCGGGCGTTGCCCCCAAAAACAGCACGGGAAACTCAAGAAGTTCTACTAGTTTCTTGTTGGTAAAAAGCGACCGTACGTGCGAAGAGAGCGAGCTGAACATTTGCAACCGAAACATGCTGGCCAAGATGCGCAAGTCGGCGAATTCCATGATGGAAAGGCTGGGCTTGCGCACAAACTCACCCATACCCACTTCGTACTTGTACTTTGCTTCGGATAAAAATTTGCGGAGGTTGGCGCTACTGCCCGGTTCGTAATGTTCGAACATTTTGCAAAGTGCCTCTTCGCCAGCAGGCACGTTCATGTTGTCGTTTTCCCCAAAAACAATACGATAAGAAGGGTCAAGGCGTACAAGGTCATAATAGTCAGCGGCCTTTTTTCCAAAATGGTTGAAGTAATCCTCGAAAACGTCGGGCATCCAGTACCAGCTTGGGCCCATGTCAAAGGTGAAACCTTCGGCCTTAAACTTTCGGGCACGGCCGCCTGGGGCACCATTCTTTTCAAGCACGGTCACATCATAACCATGCTTTGCCAAGCAACTTGCTGTGGCGAGACCGGAGAACCCTGAACCGATGACGATGACTTTTTTTGCCAAAATTCCTTTTTTTCGATTGTTGAAAATCAGCATCAAAACAGTATATGTCGTTTTTTGTTTAAAGTTTATTGAAAAATAATTAAACAAAAAAACTTACCCAGTCATTCACCACAACGTTGAATGCCCATTTGAAAACTGTCGGACCTCACAATGGCTATCTGACAACTTCAACTCAAGCCTCCTCCATTGCCTTCATTTTCTCAGCAGTTTCGGCAATTTGAAGGCCCTCGATGATTCGAGTGATATCGCCCTCCAGCACTTGGTCGAGATTGTAGAGGGTCAGTTCGATTCGATGGTCGGTGATTCGGTTTTGTGGAAAATTATAGGTACGGATTTTCTCAGAGCGGTCGCCGGAGCCGACGAGGGACTTGCGCTGCGCTGCTATGGCTGAGTCCATTTTTTCTTTCTGCATTTCATATACTTTCTGGTAGAGGCGTTGCTCGGCGATTTCCTTGTTGGAGTGCTGGGAGCGGCCTTCCGTGCACTCGACCACTACGCCGGTTGGGATGTGCGTAAGGCGCACGCCAGACTCTGTCTTGTTTACGTGCTGGCCACCTGCACCGCTGGAGCGAAAGGTATCAATCTTGAGGTCGGAGCGGTTGATGTTCACGTCCTCCATTTCCATCTTGGGCATCACGGCCACGGTCGCTGCGCTGGTATGTACCCGACCCTTGGTCTCAGTTGCTGGCACCCGTTGTACCCGGTGTACGCCCGATTCGAATTTCATTTTGCCATACACGTCGTTGCCCCGTACTTCTACAGAGACTTCCTTGTACCCACCAGCGGTTCCCTCGTTTTCATAAAGCACTTCCGTTTTCCAATCTTGCGTTTCAAAATACTTGATGTACATGCGGAAGAGGTCACCAGCGAAAAGGCTGGCTTCGTCGCCGCCAGTGCCAGCCCTGATTTCAAAGATAATATCTCGGGCATCCTCTTCATCTCGTGGGATTAGCAAGGTCTTGATTTGCTCCTCTAGTTCCTGGAGCCGTGGTTCGAGTTCTTGGAGTTCGAGTTTGGCCATTTCCCGCATCTCCTCATCTTTTTCCTTGAGGAGCTCCTTCGCACCATCCAGATTTTCCAATATTTTTTTGTATTCGTCGTAAACGTCCACGACTTCCTTCAATTTGAAATATTCCTTGCTAATCTTGGTGTAGCGAGCCTGGTCGTTCATGATTTCCGGGTCGGAAAGCTGCTCTTCGAGATTGATGAAATTGCCACGAATGGCCTCAAGTTTATCCAACATGATATTATTTGTGATTTTTGTGCCGACAAATCACTCGGCATTTTTTAGTGATAGAAATGGGAGGGTAGCGCCAAACATCAGCGTAGCTATAAGAAGTGGTAAAAAAGGAAAGAAACGTACATAACAAGCATTTGAAAGTTAGGAAGTGCAAAAATAGAAATTTTAATGACTGAAAACATTGGACAGATTCAAGCAGTACCGCTCATTTTGAATATCGAGGCAGCCACAGACGTCTGTTCCGTATGCCTGAGTCGCGGTATGGAAGTGCTTTCGCAACAGGTATCAGAGGAAAAAAACCAACATTCAATGGTCATAACCCTACTCATTCAAAGGTGTATGGAAGAAGCTGGGTTGACGTTGAAAGACCTTGATGCTGTGGCATTGAGCGAGGGTCCTGGCTCTTATACTTCCCTGAGGGTTGGGTATTCCACAGCCAAGGGCATCTGCTTTGCACTGCGCAAGCCATTAATCACAATCAGCACGCTGGCTGCGCTTGCAGGAGCAGCTCACCATATAGCACTCGATGACGAAGCATTGTACTGCCCTATGATAGACGCTCGGCGGATGGAAGTCTACACTGCTCTGTTCACGGCCAAAGGAGAGCTCGTGTCGCCGCTCCAAGCTATGATAGTTGATCAGACTTCCTTTGAAGGGTATTTTTCGGCGAGCCAGCGTATCGTTTTCTGTGGAAATGGAGTAGATAAGTGCAAGGGCTTACTTAACAATATTTTTACAAGTTTTTCTAGCATAAAAATTTGCACATCTGTACAATTAATTCCACATGCTATTAGTGCGTTTTTGAATAAGAATTTTTCAGATGTTGCTTATTCAACTCCCCTGTATCTAAAAGCGCCAAACATCACCGCTGCAAGGCCAAAACCCAGCTAAATGGCTGATTATTAGGCGTAAATGATTTCATATAAGAAAAAAAATTACTTTTAATTTTCTTTGAATTTTAAAAATACACTTTTATTTTCGCACTGATTTCACGTACTTTAAGCATTACGATGGAATATTATCACTTCGATTGGTATAGTTCTTGGTTTGCAGGTATGAAGATTTTATTAATTTGAGAAAACTTAAATGTTGATTTCAACAATTTTTTAACCAGTTTAAAAAGAAACATAATATGAGAAAGCAAAAGAGCGAGACGATTGTGCTCAAGAAGGGAAAAGAAGAAATCCAGCTAGACTACGCAGAATTGCGCAAAGCCGTGTTGGTTCTTCGGGCCATCAACCACAAACTCCGTCAGCGGGTCATCGACTTGTTGGAAGAGAATGAGAAGATGACAGTCACTGACATATACATCAAATTGAGGCTTGAGCAAAGCGTAGCCTCACAGCACCTGGCTATTCTCCGCAGAGCTGGCGTTGTTGCCACTGAACGCCAAGGTAAATTCATTTTTTACGGACTGGATAAAGACCGTTTGGGGCAAATCTCCAAATTGGTGGAAGATTTGGCAGCCTAATTTAAATTTAGGCCGACCGTCTAAATGGAATATGTAAAGTGTTCCAAATTTTGAATCAAATTATTATCCCTTGATGAAAAAAGCTTGACTAAAGCCAAGACAAAGCTTACAGGCACATAGAATATGTGCCTGCTATTATTTTGACACTTCTTATTTTAAGGCTTTTCAAAAATGCTGTAAACCTGCCCAGGCTTACAGCATTTTTTTTATAACTTTTTTGAAAAGATAAATAAATAGCGCATATTTGCCTCTACAACTTCTTTTCGCCAAAAAATTTTGACTTCTATGAGAAAGGCTAAGGTAATCATCAACGATGATAAGCTACAGGTATCGTCTGAAATATTGCGGGCATTGGCGCATCCACTGCGCATGAAAATCTTGGAGTTCATCGATGAACACGAGACAATCAATGTCAACAAAATCTACAACACTTTAAAGTTGGAACAGTCAATCACCTCGCAACATCTCCGCATACTCCGGTCTGCAGGCCTTGTTGAAACAGTGCGTGATGGCAAGTTCATTCACTACAAGGTGGATTATAGTAAACTGTCCAATGCTGTAAAAGCGATAGGTGCATTCTTGAGTATCCCAAAGCGTTAATAATCAAGAACGGACTGGCAAAGTAAAGTGTGAAGTAGCAACGGACAGTCGTTACCCTTCAATAAATAAGGCTGAAATCGAGCGGTGCTCGTGTGTGTTCCTTATAGCTCTTGCAAAAAGTTTTGCAGTGGAAAGTACCTTTATTTTGTCAGGTCGCTTTGCCTGTGAAATGGGGATAGTATCACAAACTATCAATTCTAAAAGTGCAGATTTTTCAATATTTTCAAATGCCTTTCCGGAAAGAACGGGGTGAGTACAAATAGCACGCACGCTGTTCGCTCCCTCCCTCAAGATGATGTCCGCAGCCCTACAAAGCGTGCCAGCTGTATCCACAAGGTCGTCCACTAGAATGACATCGGCTCCTTTCACATCGCCTATGACGGTCATTTCGGCAATTTCATTAGCCTTTTTGCGGTACTTGTCGCAGATGACGAGGTTTTTGCCAAAATGCTTTGCGTAAGTCCTTGCTCGTTTTACGCCCCCCACATCCGGCGAAGCGAAAAGGGCATTTGTCAAGTCCATTTTCTCCAAGTGCGGCATATAAATAGCTTCACTCTTGAGGTGGTCCACTGGGATATCAAAAAATCCTTGAATCTGATCTGCATGAAGATCCATGGTCATGACCCGGTCAGCGCCAGCAGCTTGCAGAAGTTCTGCAATAAGCTTTGCTGAAATGGGCACCCTCGGTTTGTCCTTGCGATCTTGACGAGCATAACCGAAGTAGGGGATAACGGCGGTGATGTATCCAGCCGACGCCCGCTTTGCAGCATCAATTACCAGCAACAATTCCATTAGGTTTTCCGCAGGGGCAAAGGTGGATTGAACGAGAAAAACATAAGCTCCTCTCACCGATTCATTAATGACAGGCTGCATTTCACCGTCGCTGAATCGGTTGACTGAAATGTCGCCAAGGGGTTGTCCGTAATAGTCGGCTATCTTCTCGGCAAGGTAGTTCGAGTTTGTTCCTGAGAAAATTTTTACTTCGACCATAGCATTTGTCATAATAAAATTTGGAAGGGAGAAATGGATTTTAGCTGCCAGCAAAACGATTTGTGGAAAATCCAACTTTACGACCAATAAGATTAGCCGATATGTTTTCTCACTCTAATCATAAAAATTGCTGCCCAACCAAAGATTGTTTTGTGGTGCAAAAGTAGAAATTCTTTCCTCAAAGCATACCGGCTTTAGCGGTTGTTTTTGAATTGAACACTGACAATACTTCCAAAGCGGCATCACCCACTGAGTTTGCCAACCCAATTTATCAAATCTTTTTTCCCAATGGCCGCCTCCATCAGTTCAGGAAATTTGTCTGGGGTACATGCAAAACTTGGAATTTCAAGACATGCAAGTGAAGCCGCAAGGGCTTTATCAAAAGAGGGTGCTCCCTTGTCATCGAGCGCCAACAGCACAATGAGGTTCACACCAGAGGCCTTGATAGCAGCAGCTTTCTTTATCATTTCAGCTTGATTGCCCCCTTCGAAGAGGTCGCTGATGAGCACCAGTATGGTATCTGAGGGTGTTTGAATAAGTGTTTGCGCATAGCCCAACGCGTTGTTGATATCCGTTCCACCACCAAGCTGCACGCCAAAGAGCAGGTCAACGGGGTCTTTCATTTCATTTGTCAGGTCAGCTACGGCTGTATCGAACGCCACAAAATGGGTTCGCACCGATTTTAGGGATGCCATTATGACGCCCATCACTCCAGCATAGACGACCGAGGAAGCCATGGAGCCGCTTTGATCAACCAGCAAAATCACCTGCCGAAGTGCTTGTCCCTTTCGGCCATGACCAATAATATTTTCTGGTATAACTGTTTGATAATCAGCCTGGTAGTGCTTTAAGTTGAGCCGAATGGTTCGGTTCCAATCCACTTCGTTCAGCTTTGGTCGCCGGTTGCGTACTGACCGGCTTAAAGCTCCTTCAATTGCCTGTCGGAGTGGATTTCGGAGTTTCTTTTCCAGCTCCTCTACTACTTTCTTTATCACTATGCGGGCAGTTTCCCGGGTTTTAGCGGGCATAACCTTGTTAAGCGAAAGCATAGTAGCGACGAGACTTACATCGGGTTCTACCAACTGGAGTAGCTCAGGTTCCAATAATAATCGGTGGAGCTCCAACCGCTCCAGGGCATCCTTTTGCATTACCTGCACTACCGAAGTGGGAAAATACTGCCGGATATCTCCCAACCAGCGGTTGACGTTTGGGGAAGATGCTCCAAGGCCACCCTTCCGCTCATTGTCGTAGAGCGCCTCCAACACATTGTCCATGCCAATGGTGTCCCTGTCGAGGCCAACCTCAGCCTCTGGGTCGGACTGCTTGCCTAATATTAGTCGCCATTTTTTTAAGCGAAATTCCTCCATGCGGGTAAAGTTAAGCAAACTAATTTGCCATGATGAAGCGTAGCTTTGTGGCAGTTAGTTCAATCATTTTATTTGTAAAATATTTTATATATAAAATATGTGCCTAAAACTCCTGACTCGGTTTACACACCTGTAAGGGCTAGTTTCAAACAATCTTACTTTTTTTACCATAAGTCTTACTTTTGGCGCTTGTTTTGAAAATACACACCGCAATATGCAACCAGGAATAAAAGTCTTCGCCCCGGCCTCTGTCGGAAATGCTGCTGTTGGATTCGACGTAATGGGCTTTGCTTTGGAACAACCGGGCGATGAGGTCATCGTTCGGTTTAGCGATACACCAGGGCTTCGCATAACGCTCATCGCCGGAGCACATGGCAAACTACCTTATGACCCTCAAAAAAATACTGCTGGCTTTGCCGCCTTAAAACTCTTGGAGCACTTGGGGGAAACGGGACGAGGCATAGAAATGGAACTCCATAAAAAAATGCCAATAGGAAGTGGGCTTGGAAGCAGTGCGGCAAGTGCAGTTGCAGGCGTAATGGCCATCAATGAACTCTTGAAACGCCCACTGGAAAAAAAAGACCTGTTGCCCTTCGCACTTCAAGGTGAGTACCTTGCTTCTGGCGGGTGGCATGCCGACAATGTAGCTCCCTCGCTTATGGGTGGCCTAGTGCTCATTCGTGATAACGAAACGATGGATTTTCATCGATTGCCCATGCCTAAGGGCATTTATGCGACTGTTATCTATCCGCAAGTAGAAGTGCTGACAAAGGACGCAAGGAGTATTTTGAGCGATGCCGTTCCTTTGAAAAAATTTATTCAACAAAATGCCAATTTGGGTGCCTTCATCATCGGGCTTTACAACTCGGACATTGCACTTATTGGACGGGCTTTACAGGATGTTATTATCGAACCACAACGAGCAAAGTTGATTCCCCATTTTTACGAAGTAAAAGAAGCCGTGATGAAAGCTGGTGCACTGGGGTGCA
>JAHEAS010000138.1 GCA_024642645.1 Saprospirales bacterium
ATTTACCAGCAGGCGAATATGCAGTGGTGGTAACGGCTGTGGATGTTTTTGGGCAAACGAAGTTGGACAACTTGAAGAAAATATTAATTGCCGGAGCGATTTTGGGCAGCCTCTTGCTCACCATTATCGGCTACTGGTCAACTGGTCGGGCCCTACTCCCGCTCGAAAACAAAATCCACAAGGCCAGTAGCATCAGCGCCAATCGGCTCGACTTGCGCTTGGAGGTCACAAACCCGGATGATGAATTGGGCGAACTGGCCGTTGCCTTCAATTCCATGCTCGACCGTTTGCAGGCGGCCTTCGAGGCGCAACGGCGGTTCGTCAGCAATGCCAGCCATGAGCTTCGCAACCCCATGACCGCCATCATTGGCCAGGCTGAGGTGTTGCTTGCCCGGGAAAGGACCCCTGAGGAGTACCGTGCGGCAGTTCAAATCATCCAAGCGGAGGCTGAACGGCTTGAACGGCTCACCAACGACCTGCTCTCGCTCGCTACCTCCGACTCCATGACCCAACTCTCCAGCCCACAGCCCGTCGCCCTGGACAGCCTCTTGCTGGAAGTTTTGGAAAAATTTCCAGCAGACCGGTTGATGCTTGACATAGTTGCCACTGAGGCTCAGCCCATGGTGCTGGCCAACGCGATATTGCTCGCCTCGGCTTTCAATAATGTGCTAGACAATGCCTTCAAATACAGCGGCAATGCTCTGGTCACGGTCAGTTTGACCACCAGTTCGTCGGGGTGTTTGGTAAAAATAGTGGATATTGGTATCGGTATTCCAGCCAGTGAATTGGAGCATATTTACCAACCGCTTTTTCGGGCAAGGAATGCAAGGCGCTTCCAAGGCACAGGGTTTGGGCTGCCGTTGGCAAAAAAAATCATTGAACTACACGGAGGCCAAATGGAAATTCATTCGGAGGAGGGAAAGGGGACGACGGCTACAATTTTTCTCCAAAAAGCTGCTTCCAGCTGACTGCTTTTCATTTCTAATCTACTTCTAATCTAGCTCTTATTCCCTTTTAATCCACTGCCCGCAATTTTGTCCCATCAAAACTAATAATGAGTTTGCCCCTCCTCTGAGCGGGAATGGGGCAAGACTCTGTCTTAAAAAATAATAAGATGGATAATAACAAATTGGATTTGCCCAAGCTGGGCTTTTTTAGCAACCTAAAAGACGACTTCCCTGCTAGTATCGTCGTATTTCTGGTGGCCACGCCATTGTGCCTTGGTATTGCGTTGGCTTCGGGGGCACCGTTGTTTTCAGGTATCATCGCAGGCATCGTGGGCGGCATCGTGGTAGGAATGGTGAGTGGGTCGCCACTGGGCGTTTCGGGACCTGCTGCTGGTTTGGCGGTCATTGTGCTTACGGCCATTGCGGCATTGGGGTCTTTTGAAACCTTTCTGTTGGCAGTGGTGCTGGCGGGTGTTTTTCAAATGGCGCTCGGCTACCTTCGGGCGGGTGTCATCGGATATTATTTCCCGTCGTCAGTCATCAAGGGAATGCTGTCGGGCATTGGTATCATCATCATCCTGAAGCAGATTCCGCATGCCTTCGGTTACGATGAAGTGCCAGAGGGCAGTTTCGAATTTTCACAAACGGATTCCCAAAACACCTTCTCGGAGTTCACCAATATGCTGAACTTTATCCAGCCGGGTGCTGTCATCATCACCCTCATTGCGCTGGCTATTTTGATTTTGTGGGATAGGCCATTTATGAAAAAGATTAAGCTCACAAAGTGGATACAGGGCCCGCTGGTAGCTGTAACAAGTGGAATTCTTCTCAATTTGCTGTTTGTTGCTGTTGCTCCGCAATTAGCCATTGACACAAAACACCTCGTCCAGTTGCCCGTGGTGGGAAGCTGGGATGGGTTCCTCGGTCTGTTCACCTTTCCCGATTTTAGTCAGCTTGGGAACATGGCCGTGTACACCACCGCCATCACCATCGCCGTGGTGGCCAGTCTCGAAACCCTGCTTTGTGTGGAAGCCACGGACAAAATGGACCCCTACAAGCGGGTGACCCCCACCGACCGTGAGCTCAAGGCACAGGGATTGGGCAACATCATTTCTGGCCTGATAGGTGGCTTGCCCATCACACAGGTGATTGTGAGAAGCTCCGCAAACATCCAGTCGGGTGGCAAGACGAAGGCATCGGCTGTGCTGCACGGGGTGTTGCTATTGTTGGCTGCGCTGGCTATTCCTTTTATGTTGAACCTGATTCCATTGGCTTGCTTGGCTGCCATCCTTTTCGTGGTGGGGTACAAATTGGCAAAGCCTGCGCTGTTCTCCAGCATGTACCGTCAGGGTTGGTACCAATTCGTGCCATTCATCATCACGGTGCTGGGCATCGTGTTCACCGACCTGCTCATCGGTATTGGTATGGGCATGGGTGTGGCCATTTTCTTCATCCTGCTCAACAACTACCGCAATCCGTACTTCCTCGCCGATGAGCCACACAAGCCCGGTGACCTGATTCAAATCAAGCTGTCGGAAGATGTATCGTTCCTCAACCGGGCGAGTATCATGCGGACACTGGACGAGATTCCGGCAAACATGAAGGTGGAAATTGACGCCAGCCGATCCGCTAGCATTGATTACGATGTTTACGAACTGATAAAAGATTACGAAGAAAAAGCCCGAATGAACGGCGTTGACCTGACCCTTAAAGGTTTTTCGACCTTGAAACAAGACAACGACTCTATCCGAAGAATCAAGCGGGTGATCCGCCGGGAACGGCGCTTGGGCAAAGACCTTGAACTGGCCGAAGAGCAAAGCAACTAACCTTCATTTTAAACACTTCATCGCCTTCGGCAATGGATACACATCCATTGCCGAAGGCACCAAAAAATATTTTGCCATGCGTACGCATACCAAAACAACTCAGCAAAGTTTGACGCCCACAGAGGCGCTTGAAATCCTTAAAGCTGGCAACCAGCGATTCATCAGCAACCTCAGCTACAACCGCAACTTGCTCCAACAGGTAAACGATACTTCGGATGGTCAATTCCCGTTCGCCGTGGTTTTGAGCTGCATCGACAGCCGTACCTCAGCGGAGCTGATTTTTGACCAAGGCTTGGGCGACATCTTCAGTGTCAGGATTGCTGGCAACGTACTCAACGACGACATTCTTGGGAGCATGGAGTTTGCCTGCAACGTGGCTGGCTCGAAACTGGTTGTGGTGTTAGGTCACAGCAGGTGCGGCGCCGTGAAGGGCGCTTGCGCAAATGTCAAAATGGGGCACCTGACGGGGCTGTTGGATAAAATTCAACCTTCTGTCAATAATATCACGATGCGGCAAACCAAGCTGGACGAAGCGGCCTTTGTGGAGGAAGTCGCTAGCGAAAACGTTCGGCTGCAAATGAAGGAAGTACTTGAGCGCAGCCCCATTTTAAGAGGACTTTACGAAGAAGGAAAAATAGGTGTCGTCGGCGCTATGTACAGCGTGGAAACGGGCGAGGTAGCGTTTTTGTCGGAAATGTTCAAGCAATCGGTGGTTGCGAAAGAAATGGAAATGTTAGCCTAAGTCAAATTTTTGAGAACCTGTCAGCCACTGATTCTTAAAATACCTGGAAATAGCTCATTAGAAAGTTTTGATATTAGCAATGAAGCTGGCCGCACTCAATGTGCGGCCTGTCTTTTTTTATGGAGGCAGGTTTTACGCTTTCAAAACATGGCGCTCAACCCCAGCCCCAGCCAGTTGCCTCGGTGGATGGCACCCACGCCGCCTTGGCTGAAATAGGCGTTTACTTGCGAGCCATCGCCCGCTACGCCGGGGTCTCCATTGCGCCAGGTATAATGCATTGCCAATTTGAGGTTTCTGCCGTCTAGGTACCAGTTTACGCCCAAGTCAAAAGTTGTTTCTTCGCCTGCCGACAGCTTGAGCAATGCAGCGTTAGCCTGTTCGGTAGCCGACATTCCTCCCTTGAATTTCATCACCATAAAAGTTGGCTCTAGCACATATTTTCCTGCCTGAAAGTTCATTCCAAGCCGGACATGCCCTGTAGTGGATGAGGCATTGAAACTTCCAAGGCTGTCAGTTCCTTCCCTTTTGAGCCACATCCATTCTCCATCCAAATTAAGTGCTCCCCAGTTCAGCAACAGGCCAGGGCCATAAGCAGTCGTGGATTGGAACTTTTCAGTTTCGCCCTGTCTCGCAGCGTTGAAGTCCAATGAGACACCTTTTCTTTTGTTGAAAAAATTGATGTTATATCCGATGCCATACTTGTTGAATTCGGGGTCACCCAGCGAGAGTGAGGCACGGCCAGCAAAAAGCGGAGCAGATTTCACTCCAACAGAACCACCTGCTGACGAGGCTGTTACTGGATTGAAAATGCCAACGTTGTAGTTCAGTGAGACTTTTTCTTTGGTGAAAATACCGCCAAGATTAAGTCCTGCGGCTCTTCCGTATCCAGTGCCCACGAGGTGGTTTCGCAGGTAGTTCTGAGACATGGACTTTTCGAAGGAGTTTGTTGCCCAAGCCCCAGTGATGCTCTCCCGCTGCACCTGCGGCCTGAACCATCCGCCCACTAGGTTGAATGCTTCCCCTTTGCCGATTTTCCACTGTAAAAAGGCATCCACCACGTTGATGGAAGGGTCAGCTTTGTTGGTGCCACCGACGCCGCTGCTGAGGATGTCTCGGCCTACTTGGTCGTACCCAAGTGCAACACTGTACTTGAGCCCGGCATAAGGTTCGCCAGCAATAACGACTCGTGCCCGTCTGAGCGAAAGGTTGAAGCGGTCATCAACCGCTTCATATTTCCCACTGCTTGCATTGTAAACTTCCATTCCCATGGAGTAAATGCCCCAAAGCTGAGTGAACGCCTTAACTTCTGGTACGTAGGTGCTCTTTTTTGTTAACCAACGGATTGGCTGCTGCAGTGCGGCTTCGCCGGATTGGGCGGTCAAGCTGGAGCTGACTGCGGCTAAACAAAGAATGGTTAGCCCGATTTGTATGTTTTTTTTCATTGTGGGCGCAAATAAAGGGTGATTTCCCGAGACCAAATATGATGTTTGTCACAATTGACTGACTCAAAAAATGCAACAAGGTCTTTCAAAAGTGGCATTCGCTTGGTATTTGCACAAACAGCCCTTTCTTTGCCCACAAAATGGACTTCCTACAACAATTCCACCTCACTGGCTTTGAATGGGCGCTGGTTGCGCTCACCGCATTGGCCCTTGGCCTGTCCAAAACAGGGCTTGGGGGTTTGGGCACCTTGTTCATTCCCGTCATGGCCCATATTTTCGGGGGGAAGGCATCTGCGGGCATCGTGCTGCCCATGCTTGTCATGGCCGACGTGTTTGCTGTGGCCTATTACCGTCGCCATGCCGACTGGTCGGTGCTGTTGAAACTGCTGCCGTGGGCGTTTGTGGGCATCGTCATCGGCACGGTCACCAGCCAGCACATTGACGACGCAGCCTTCAAGCAGATAATGGGTATAATCATCGTGCTCAGTGTGGTCATCATGATTTGGCAGGAGACCCGGACGGAGCACCTCATCCCCAGCCATTGGGCTTTCTCTGCATTGATGGGGCTTGCGGCTGGCTATACTACTATGGTGGGGAACTTGGCTGGCGCGGTCACGGCGCTCTATTTGTTGTCCATGCGTTTGCCAAAAAATAATTTCATCGGCACAGGTGCCTGGTTTTACCTCGCCATCAACTGTTTCAAAGTGCCTTTCCATATATTTTCTTGGGAAACAATCAGTTGGGAGAGCTTCAAGCTTGACTTGGCAATGTTTCCTTTTATTGCGGTCGGGGCATTGTTGGGCATCGTCATCACCAAACGCCTCAGCGAAAGGGTGTACCGAAAGTTCATCATCGGTATGACTTTGGCTACGGTGTTACTGTTGTTTCTTTGATTGTTTTACTATTAGGTTGCTGTATTGTTGTGACATCACAAAAAACAATACGACAACCTAACAATACAGCAATCCCAACAATCCACTTTATCTTTGCCCAGTACCATAAAATTTTTTTCCTATGAAAATCAATAAGTTATTCCTTGGTGTGGCCATCGCCACAATGTTTACAACAAGCTGCGTTTCTACCCAAAAATACAAAGACATGCAGACCGCCCGTGACCATTACAAGGCAGAATACGAGAACCTCCGGGTGTCGAGTAAAGAAAACGAGGAGCTAAAAAACCAGCTCCGCATGTCCGAGAGCCAGTTGATGAAGGCCAAATTTAACCTTGAACAAAAGCAGGCGGAACTTGGCATCATGAAAAATTACAACGAGGAACTTTCTGTACGTTACGAGAAGGCTGCTAAAGAGAATTCTGCGCTTTTGTCAGAATATTCACTGGACAAAATGGCCTACGAAGATGCCGTTGCAAAAAGCCAGGATGAATTGCGCCGCAAGCAAAATCAGCTTGATGGGTTGGAAGGTGCCATAGGCGATCAGAACACCAACCTCGAAAACATGAAGGTGGACCTGATGACCCGTGAACAGCGGGTGGCTGAGCTAGAGCGTTTAGTAGCTGAAAAACAGGCTCAAATGGACAACCTCCGAACCAGCCTCAACAGTGCACTCCGTGGCTTCAATGCTGCTGACCTCAGCGCCGAGGAGCGCAATGGCAGAATATATGTGTCCATGAGCCAGAATCTGCTTTTCAAATCTGGTTCCGACAAAGTGGACCCAAAAGGGGTAGATGCCCTTGCCAAGCTCGCCAAAGCACTCAACGACAACCCCAGCATCGAAATCATCGTCGAAGGTCACACGGATAATGCAGGTGGTGTGGACTACAACTGGGGCCTCAGCGTCAATCGGGCGACCAGCGTCGTGAAGATTCTAGCGCTTTATGGTATTCTACCACACCGCATGGTAGCCTCCGGCCGTGGAATGCACCACCCCGTAGTGCCCAATGATACCGCTGAAAATAAGGCTAAAAACCGCCGTACGGAAATCATTCTTGCGCCGAATTTGGACAAGATTCTGGAACTAACAAAATGAGGATTTGAAGATGCGAGGATTTGAGAATACAGCTCAAATCCTCCTCAAATCCTCCTCAAATCCTCCTCAAATGCTTGCCGCCCACTCCCGCATTCAACCATATATACATCGCACGCCGGTCCTAACTTGTAGGGCACTTGACCAAATGGCAGGCGCCTCGTTGTTTTTCAAGTGCGAAAATTTCCAAAAAATGGGTGCCTTCAAGATGCGGGGCGCTGCCAATGCAGTCCTGCAATTGTCCGACAAGGCACGCCAGCGGGGCATAGCAACCCATTCCTCCGGCAATTTTGCCCAAGCCATGGCACTTACAGCGCAAATGTTGGGCATTCCGGCTTTTATTGTCATGCCTTCCAATTCGCCAGAGGTAAAAAAGGCAGCAGTTCGTGGCTATGGTGGTGAAATTATTGAGTGCGAACCCACACTGGCTGCCCGTGAAGCGACTTTGGCGCAGGTGGTCGAGCGGACTGGGGCTACGTTCATACACCCATTCAATGATGATAATGTAATAATGGGGCAAGGCACAGCAGCATTGGAATTGCTGCAAGAAGTGGATAACCTAGACATGGTCATTTCGCCCGTGGGTGGGGGAGGGTTGCTGGCTGGAACGGCGTTGGCAGCGCACCATTTTTCACCCAAAACGAAAGTATGGGCGGGAGAACCCACCGGAGCGGACGATGCTTGGCAAAGTAAAAATGCTGGTTATGTCATTCCCCAAACTAACCCACAGACTATCGCCGATGGGCTGCGAACTTCTCTCGGCGACAAGACCTGGCCTATCATTCGTGACCATGTGGAGCGGATTGTTTTGGTCGAAGAAAATGAAATCATCGCCGCCCTTCGCCTGCTGATGGAGCGCATGAAAATTGTGGT
>JAHEAS010000139.1 GCA_024642645.1 Saprospirales bacterium
AACCTTTGGAATTAATGGTGCAAATTATGATTTTTATCCAGGCCCATTAAATCCAGAAACTGGCCTGCCATTCTCAGAACTTGATTTACAACATTTCAACAAAATCTGGACAGTTGGAAGAAATGATTTGGAACAGCATATTGCCGACTATGCCGACAACGGGACCATTGACGACCCCGTTCTTTCAATAATTGGTTGGCCGGGCAGCCGGAATCCGTATTTTAATACAATCAATGGCTTCAAAATGCCAGAAATGCCCGATGGAGCTGCCCCGTTTTTTGACCGAAATGGTGACGGCATTTACAACCCATTTCAGGGTGACTACCCACTGCCCGAAGGCGTTTCGCCCGATGAGCTTCCCGAGCAGATGGTTTGGCAGGTTTACAATGATGCAACAGGCGAACATGGCGAATCGGAAGGATTGCCGCTCGGCTTCGAAATTCAACAGACTGCTTGGGCCTTCCGTTGCTATGAGAACTCGTTGCTCAATCAAACCCTTTTTGTTTCGCATAAAATCATTAACCGTTCTGGAAGGGACTATTCTGATGTTTATGCTGGGCAATGGTCAGACTTGGATATTGGCTGTCACTTGGATGATTATTCAGGTTGCAACCCTTCACTGAATACGTATTTTGACTACAATGCTGGGCAAATTGATATTTCAAATTGCAATGGACTAGCCAATTACGGCGAATTTCCTCCTGTCCAGGCCGTTACATTTTTGAACCAGAAAATGACTGGATTTCAAGTCATGAATAATGTAGGGTTCAACAATCCTTTGGTTGGAATGACTGACCCCAGCTCCGATATTGAGTTTTATCGTTGCTTAACCGGCTTTTGGAAAGACGGAACGCCTTTGACGGTAGGAGGAAGTGGCTATGAGCCTGGAATGACAAATTTGCAAACCACCAAATTTGCCTTTCCTGACAATCCGAATGACCCTGCTGGTTGGTCACAATTTGTTGAAGGCTTACCATTTTTTGATGTTAGACAAGTCGGGAGTGTACGCTTCGACACTTTCAAAAATGGCGAGGTCAAAAAAATTGACGTGGCATTTTCCACCCATTTTGACCCAAAACTCAATCATGTAGAACAAGTCTCATTAATTTATGACGAGGTTCCAAAAATCAAAAACTGGTACGCCACGGGATTCGAGGGCGCCTGTACGCAGCCTGATTGCGATGGTGACTGCATTTGGCCGGGCGACGCAAACAACGACGGAATTGCTAACCAATACGACTTACTGGCCATGGGGCATGGCTTCGGAACGGAAGGCCCGGCACATTATGCCTCCAAAGTTTGGACGCCACAGTCAGGTGGCAACTGGCTTCAGTCGCTACCAAGCGGGCTTAACTTCAAGCACTTGGATGCCGATGGCAACGGGAAAGTGGAACCTGCCGACTTTGAACTAACGAAACTTCATTTCGGCAAGTTCAGGAATGATTACTTAGATGACGGACAGTATCTAGCTGGTGAGGATATCTACTTTGACACTTCCGTGGATTTAGATGACGGTGTATTGGACCGGTCAGAAGGTGCATTCAACTTATTCGTTAGCAAATTGCCAATAGACAGCCTAATGGGCTTGGCACTGACCGTGGAGTTTGATACCAATTATTTTGAAGACTTTCCAATTGTCAAAACATCCTTCCCAGACTATCCCAACTTCTCCTTTGCTCCAAGAAACGAAAACAACCGCCTGACAGGCGAGTTGGATTTTGTTGTGGTAAAAAATGATGGCAATAGCATCACAGAGAATGAAAAACTGTTCAAGGCACTGTTGATGAAACCCAAAGCCATGCTGCCCAGTGCCAACACGACACTCCGGTTTAAGCAGATTCGAGGGTTAATGCAAAACGGAAAAGAAGTTGCCTTCGGCGGAAAAGACTTGAACATTCGTTTCACTGGGTTTGAGGTCAAAAAAATCAAACCCTTCGAACCAGTGCTGAATATTTATCCTAACCCCTCGGACGGCGTATTTTACTTCCATCTCGACCAAGAGGAAGTGGCCAATCTGCGCATATTGGATGCAATGGGCAGGTTAGTGGATGTTCAACCAAGGGTTCATCAGCGGGACTTCATGGTGGATTTAACGGACTATAGCTCAGGTGTGTATTTTATGCAGTTGACGAGGCAAATAGGTGTGCAGACGTGGATATTAGTGAAAGGGAAATAGTGCAAATGACAAAATGGACTACCTTGCTGCCAAAACAAAAACGCATGAAATTTCACCACCTACTTCTTTTTCTTTTTCTCTATTCCTGTGGAAGCAATAGCAATACGGAATCCAATACTACCGATAATGGTGTGTCAATGCCGAATTCCATCGGTAATATTGAACGGATGTCGCCGGAGCTGGATGCCATCATCGCACCAGATGCCAGAATTGAGGTGATTGCGGAAGGATTTACTTGGTCTGAAGGGCCGCTTTGGGTGGAAAATGGTGGCTACGTTCTTTTCACCGATGTGCCCGAAAACAAGATTTTTAAGTGGAAAGAAGGTGAGGGCATCAGCTTGTACCTCTCGCCGTCTGGATTCACGGGTGTTAAAACTGATAGCCCGGAACCGGGTGCAAATGGGCTTACGCTCAATCCTTCAGGCCAACTCGTCATGTGCCAACATAGTGACCGTCGAGTAGCCATCATGGATGCACCTTTAGAAAACCCTGCATCAAAGTTTACGACCAAAGCGGATAAATGGAACGGCAAACGCTTGAACAGTCCGAACGATTTGGTGATTGACAAAAACGGCAACCTCTATTTCACCGACCCACCTTATGGACTAAAAGGTCATGCTGAAAGCCCGCTAAAGGAAATCCCATTCCAAGGTGTTTATCGGGTGGCGACTGATGGCAAGGTCGTCCTGCTTGACTCATCGCTTAGCCGCCCCAACGGAATCGCACTTTCACCGGATGGTGCTATGCTTTTTGTAGCAAACTCTGACCCTGAACGGGCAATATGGATGGCATACGATGTTCAACCAGATGGGGGTGTGGCAAATGGACGCTTGATAAAAGATGTGACCGAGATGGTAAGCGATTCGTTAAAAGGTTTGCCCGATGGTATGAAGGTAAGGGGGGATGGAACTATTTTCGCTACCGGCCCTGGTGGTGTTCTTGTTTTCAAAATGGATGGAACCATGCTAGGGCGCATAAATCCCGGTGAAGCTACAGCCAATTGCGCTTTCGGAAGCGATGGTTATCTTTACATTACTTCCGACATGTATCTTTGCCGAGTAAAGTTAAAGGATTAATCAAGCTGGCTGCAGCAAAAAATGAAGGAAAAGGTTTTGGTTTTAGCTTAATGAGTAATACTTTTTCCAAGGCAATTAGATATTATTTGTTGCAATTAAAACTAAATTTTGACAAAAAAGAGCGCTAAAGCATTGTATAGTTGATGCTTATTCATGCAATAGTATTATATCTAGTCTATACCACTAATGGTGTATTGTCCAAAAACATTATTAAAGTTCGAATTAGCGTTTTAACTTTGTCTTATCAAAACAGTTTTTTTGTTTAGACTTCAAAGATTCTTCCTCATTACTTTTATTTGTCTCACCATACTTGACTTAGCTTTTTAAGCAATTTTTTCCTGGTCTTAATCATTACATTACTTGAGTTTTCTGGTTGTATCAAGCTAATGAACATAATGTTCATATTGCTCAATTTATCGCTTTTTTGATAAACCGGCCATGCACACCAAAGGAGCTATGTTTTACCATGGCTAGTTTTGTAGTATTATTTGGAAATAACATTTTGACAATATTAAATTAACCAAAACAGTAACTTATGAAAAAGAATTCTTTGACGTATGTATCAAAGATGTCAAAAGCATTCCGGTCACCCCACAAGGCTATCCGGTTACTAATGGCATCTCTGTTCGTTTTATTTTTAGCGAACATACAAATAAATGCACAATGCCAAACTTGCTGCAATGGCAGTAAGCCGAAGTCATTGATAATGCTGTACAATGGAAAATCTTGTGCTGAATCCGTGACCTGCCAAGCGCCTGACAAATGGTCTTGCTCGGGTGCAGGCCCAGGCAATGCTGCTACTGTTTACATTACCGTTAGCAAGAATGTTGATGGTAGTGGAGGCACCTATTTTGCAGGCAACGTCAACCTGAACACTGAGTTCACTGCAAATTCAGCTTCTGGCGGGAGTTCTACCTTCCCATCCAACACTTTTTTCAATGTTTACAGCAGCCAAGGAGGTTCCTTGTTGCAGGCGGTGAAAATCCACCTTTCGTGCTCTACACCACTCGTAGCAGGTGACCAACTCGGTAGTTTTAAGATTCAGAAAATTACCCTGGCTGACAACACAATATGCAACGCACCGGCGCCACCGCCGCCGCCGCCTACTTGCCCTACTCCAGTGGTCACAATCAACAATAGCTCCAGCAACAACGTGGGCCCAGTTTGTAAAAATGACCAAGTCATTTACAAGACTACCGACTTAGGGTATTCTTGTTTTGTTTATACCTGGAACTTTGGTGCTAATGCAACTCCTTCCACGGCTACAGGCATAGGGCCACACACGGTAACCTATTCTTCTACTGGGACAGCAACTGTAACCCTTAGCACTACCAACAATTGTGCAGGAGGAGTTGGTAGCACCATTTGCCCGCCTCCGCCGCCTCCGCCGATGGGTTCTAACTGCTGTGATGGCAACAGTGGAAAACCAAAAAGCCTGATGATAAAATACACAGGTCAGGGCTGTTCCTCTACTAACACCACACAGCCTTCCGACAAGTATTCTTGTGAAGATATCGGCAACGGCCCAAGCAGCGACCCAAGTGTTTACATCGTAGTTGCCGAAAAAGAAGACGGTACCGGAAAGATTTATTTTACTGGCAATGTTGCCATTAATGATACATTCAACCCGAATGCTGGAAATGTAGGAGATAATGAATTCAAGTCAAACACTTGGTTCCTGGTATATAGCAACCAAGGAGGTACCCTGCTCCAAAAGATAAAAGTTCACACTTCTTGTTCTGCACCATTGGTGCCGGGTGAGAATTTCGGTAGCCTGCTGCTCGAAAGTGCAACATGGTCGTCTGGTGCTACTTGCGACGTCAACAGTGGTTCTGGTGGAAATGGCGGCGGAAGTGGCGGAGCAGATTGTTGCGACAGCAACAGCGGCAAGCCCAAATCCCTTACTTTACAGTACAATGGCGAGAGCTGCTCAGAAACCAGCACTTCTCAGCCTTCCGATAAATATTCATGTGCTGATGTTGGCAACGGACCCAACGGTGCTTCATCCGTCTATATCATTGTGAATGAGAAGGCGGATGGCTCCGGCGTCAGCTACTTTACTGGCAACGTTAGCAATGGCGATACGTTTACTGCCACCTCGCCAAGCAGTTCGCTGCAGACCAATACCTTCTTTATCGTCAAAGCCAGCCAAAATGGTGCTGTTCTTCAAAACATCAAAATCCATACGTCCTGCTCAGCCCCGCTGGTTTCTGGCGATCAGTTTGGCAGCTTGGTATTGTTGGCAGCTACTTGGTCATCAGGTGCGACCTGTGGTCAAGTAACACCTCCGGGCCCAGATTGTATTGATTGTAACAAAACCACTACCGTTACGGTAACTGTGCAGGATTGTGCCTGTATCAACCAGGGCGGCGATACCGACGGGGACGGCGTTTGTGACAATGTCGATTGTGCTCCGAACGATCCAAACTTCCCAAAACCTGCTGGGACATCTTGCAATGATGGCAACCCGAATACCACCAATGACGTCATCCAAGCGGATGGCTGTTCTTGTGCTGGTACACCGGTCTGCAACCTTGCGGCAACTTTCTCAGTGCCCAATGGCTGTCTCACGCAATCATTCCTGATTTTTGCGGATGCAAGCGACCCTTATTTCCCGCCAAACAATCCGAACTATACTTACTCGTACAACATTCAACCTGCAAATACTGTAGCTGGATTGACCACGATTGACCCACGTTCGGTAACTGCTACCTTCAATACAACTGGCCTAAAGACGGTCACAGTAACGATAACTAATCCAGCAATCCCAAACTGTACCCTTGTAAAAACGACAACCTTCATAGTATCGGATTGCGGCCCATGTGTCAACCAGGGCGGTGACAGCGACGGCGACGGCATCTGCGACAACGTGGACTGCCAGCCAAACAACCCGGCCTTCCCCGCGACACCAGGCACACCTTGCAACGATGGCAACCCGAACACCACCAACGATGTGGTAACTGCCGACGGTTGCGGCTGTGCTGGAACACCAAGCGGTCCTGATTGTGTGAACGGAATTAATATTTCGGTCAACAACAACACGATAGTTGTGACTGGCCTCGGCGGCGCACCCGTTTCATCTCTACAAGTATTCAGTGGTACTTGGCAAACAGTATTTAACTGTTTCGCAAACTGTGGTGCTTCTCAATCAATTGTAGTAACGCCGGGCACCTACTATGTTTACGCAAAATACTACTCGGCCAGCTACCAGTTGATTTGCGAGAAACAAGCAACACTTACCGTAACTGGAGGGCCTTGTATTGACAGCGACAGTGATGGCGTCTGCGACAATGTGGACTGTCAGCCTAACAACCCGGCCTACCCAGCTACTCCGGGCACGTCATGTAACGACGGTAACCCGAATACTATCAACGATGTAGTTACTGCCAATGGTTGTGGCTGCGCTGGTACGCCAGTAACAGTTTGCGATAATGTCACTTCCGGTGGTACAATCGGATTTGGAACTGGTTGTGCGGCCAGCATTTCAGTAGCTTGTAATGCCGCTATTCCTACTATCGGCAATTGCGTATCTCCAGCTGGTGGCAGCGGTGCAATTGAAACCATTTGGTTAAAAAGCAACACTAGTTGCTCACCACCGACAACAACGGCAGCTGAAGTAATGGCAGGCCTTGACCCTCATTGGGTAGTGATTTCTGGTGCAACCGGATTGACTTACAACCCTGGCACTGCGACTCAAAACACTTGCTACCTGCGTTGTACAAGACGAGCAGGTTGCCCTAATTACATTGAGTCTAATATTATCAGCCTGACTACAGACTGTGGTGGTGGTGGAACTCCGAATTGCGCCAATATCACAATCACAGCAACCAGTGGTTCTATCACAATTGGGAATTTGGGGGCAGCTCCATTCGCTTCTGTCAAAATTTTCAACAGCAATTGGGGCACCGAATACAGTTGCTATGCAAACTGTAGCAGCCCAACAGTTACGGTAAACGTTCCACAAGGCACCTATTATGTTTACGCTGGTTATGTTGGAAACAATTACAGTTTAATTTGTGAAACCAACAAGACCGTGACCGTTACTGGCGGAAACCCATGTGCCAACCAAGGCGGTGACAGTGATGGCGACGGTGTTTGCAACAACAACGATTGCCAGCCAAACAACCCAGCCTATCCGGCAACGCCTGGCACAGCTTGCAACGACAACAACGCCAACACCACCAACGATGTGATTACGGCTGATGGTTGCGGTTGTGCAGGTACACCGGTTGTCGGCCCATGTGCCAACCAAGGCGGTGACAGTGATGGCGACGGTGTTTGCAACAACAACGATTGCCAGCCAAACAACCCAGCCTATCCGGCAACGCCAGGTACATCTTGCAACGACAACAACGCCAACACCACCAATGACGTGGTAACGGCGGATGGTTGCGGCTGTGCGGGTACACCAGTGAACAACGGCTGCACACCGACTACTTTGGTGAGCTACAACATGCAGGCTTGTAACTCTTGCAGTGGTTCAAATTCTCCAAGCAACTGGTCAGAGTTTACACCTACGTACAGCGGCAATGGCGGCTGTGCTGGTTT
>JAHEAS010000877.1 GCA_024642645.1 Saprospirales bacterium
GTCGGGACGGCCTACGTCGCCAAGGAAAAGCGTATCGCCCGTGAAAATGGCGTAGTCTTTCCCGTTCTCATCCTTCAACAGTAACGTCATACTCTCCATCGTGTGACCTGGAGTGTGCAGCACCTTAATGGTCACGTTGCCCACTTTTAGGATTTCATTGTCCTTCGCAATATGAGCCGGAAAGTTTGGAACAGCAGTTGGTCCAAACACGATGGCGGCTCCTGTTCTTTTTGCCAAGTCGAGGTGGCCAGAGACGAAATCGGCGTGGAAGTGAGTCTCAAATACGTACTTAATCTTGGCCTTGCCTGCTTTTGCTCTTTCAATATATGGCTCAACGTCACGGAGTGGGTCGATAACTACTGCCTCTCCGTTGCTTTCGATATAATAGGCAGCTTCAGCCAAACAGCCAGTATACATTTGTTCTACTTTCATAATTACTTAGATTTTAAAAATGAAAAATTGGTGTCAATAATCCATGCTTCAATGTTAAAAAAAAGTGTAAACCGTACCAGTAATATTTCATTGGTGTCGCCCTGTGCAGGATTGCAATTCAATTAGCGACGATTGGTACATCAAGTCAAATTTAGACACGAAAACGAGTTCATAATTGGTGACTTTTATCAGTAAAAAGCCACTCGTCCTATTCAAATTCTGGCCATTAATTTTATGAAAGCAAAAATAGTCTACTAACCGTGCTGGCCACAGTGACCAAAATCACGGAGTACGTTTTTAGGTTTTAAATTAAATTAATTTGGAAAAAATGCCTGGAAGGAAAATTATTCGGCGCCTACCTGCCGCTACAAAGAACCAATGTGCACCTTGAAATCGCCAAGTTTCCTATCTTCAAAATAACGGCTGATGGCAAACCGAGAGGACTCAAACGCAATATCGTCCCAAGGTATCTCCGCTTCCGAAAACAGCCGGGATTCTGTACTCTCCTCCCCTATTCCGAACTCACCATCTTTCAATTCCCCGACGAACTGGATATAAACATGCCAATAGTTTGTAAAGGTGAAAACAGTTTGAAGTCGAAGGTTCAGTACTTTGGCCAGTGCTTCTTCCCAAACTTCACGCATTGCGCCTGCTTCCACTGTCTCGCCAATTTCGAGAAAGCCAGCAGGCACATTCCAGAAACCAGCCCGTGGGTTAATGGCACGGCGGCACAGCAGGACCTTGCCATCCCAAATCGGTAGGCAACCAGCGATGATTTTCGGGTTTCGATAGTGGATTTCACCACAATTGCCGCAGACCTGCCGCAAACGGTTATCGCCTTCCGGCATTTGGTTGGTAAGCTCGGATGAGCCACAGTTGGAACAATAATTCATAGTTCGTCAGGTAGAAATGAGCAGTAAGGTTGAAGGTAGCAGTCACCGACTGCCAGCTGCCAACTGTCGGACTGCCAACTCCAAATCACTGGGTGAATCAATCGAGATAATATCAAATTCTGTCAGTGCCACACCGATGGGGTAACCATTTTCAAGCCAGCGAAGCTGTTCGAGGGATTCCGCCAACTCCAGTCGGCTAGGCGGCAGCAATGCCAATTCGAGCAAAACCGACCGGCGAAAAGCATAGAGTCCAATGTGTTTGTAAAACTGGCCCTCGGCCAGCCATTTTTCCTTCGGTAAATTACGGTGAAATGGCACCGGCCAACGAGAAAAGTAAAGCGCTCGCTGCTCTCTATCAAAAACAACTTTTACCAAGTTCGGGTTGGTCAGGTCTAAGTTACTATTTTGGGCAATTTGCTTTGCAAGCGTGGCGATTGGGAGGTCTGTATTTTTTACCAGAAGCTCCAAAGCCAAGTCAATTTGCCTTGGTTGGATGAACGGCTCATCACCCTGGACATTTACAACAAATTGAAAATCAATAAATTGCGGCAGTGCCGCAACCTCCGCACAACGGTCGGTACCGGAAAGGTGCCTATCTGAAGTCATCACCACCTCGCCGCCAAAACTGAGCACATTGTCGAAGATGCGAGGGTCGTCCGTTGCCACCACCACCTTGCCCAGCGAGGATTCGCTGGCCTGCTCATATACCCGCTGTACCATCGTTTTCCCAGCGATGTCCACAAGTGGCTTTCCGGGGAAACGGGTGGATGCAAATCGGGCGGGGATGATTCCTAATGAATTTGTAATTTTGGCCATTAAATTTGA
>JAHEAS010000140.1 GCA_024642645.1 Saprospirales bacterium
CGAGAAGGCTGTGTCCGTTGGAAAAAAGGGAAATGATGACGCTTTTCACCACTTCATCCTGGCCAACGATGACTTTTGCGATTTCTTTTTTGAGGTCCTTGTACGATTGCGCCAAAGCGTCAACCGCTTCGACGTCAGATTTGTGGGCAGTTTGAGACATAATTATAATTGACAATTGACAATTGACGATTGACGATTTTCAAGGCCATCAAAATTGGCCGGATATGAAGAAAGCATTCAACAATGACAATCAAAATTTACGTGATGTTTTTGTAACCAGCTAAAAACGACCTCCTAACAGGTTTTGTTTCGATGCAGCGACCCTCAATCGTAGATAGTAAACCGCTAAATCATTAATTCCCTATCCTTTCGACCAAGTAGCGCCCTCTTTTCCGTCCTTCACAACGATGTCTAATTCCTTAAGCACGTCCCGAATTTTGTCAGAAGTACCCCAGTCCTTGTTCGTTCGTGCGTTTTGGCGCATGTCGAGAATGAGCTGCATAAGGCCATCCACCACGCCATCACCGGAGGAGTCGAAGTTTTCTTCCTTCAAGCCAAAAATGGTGAAGATGAAATCGTTAAACGTTTTTTTCAAACGCTCCAACGTCTCAACCCTGATTTCGTTGAAAGAAAGTTGCCCGCCTTTCAGGCTATTTACTTTAGTAACCAACTCGAACAGGCTTGCTAAGGCCTTCGGCGTGTTGAAATCGTCGTTCATGTCTGCGAAGGCTTGGTCGATAGCGGCGTTCACCTCCTTGTCCAGTGTACCCGCCGAACCACCGCCTAAGTGGGTCATGGATTGTAGCGCTTTTTGGCCTTCCATCAGGCGGCGGTAGCCCTTCTCAGCTGCTTGGAGCGCCTCGTCCGTGAGGTCGAGGGTGCTGCTGTAATGCGATTGGAGCATGAAGAAGCGCACCACCATGGGGGAGTACGCCTTGGACAAGTGCGGGCTTTGTCCTGTGAAAAGTTCGCCCGGCATGATGGAATTACCGTCGCTTTTTGACATTTTTTTGCCATTGAGCAGCAGCATGTTGGTATGCAACCAGTAGTTGCAGGGGGCGTGGCCACAAGCACCGTAGTTCTGGGCGATTTCGTTTTCGTGGTGCGGAAACTTGAGGTCGTTGCCACCGCCGTGGATGTCGAATTTTTCTCCCAAATACTTAGTGCTCATCACCGAGCACTCCAAGTGCCACCCTGGGAAGCCCACCGACCATGGCGACTTCCAGCGCATCAGGTGCTCAGGGGCGGCTTTTATCCAAATCGCAAAATCGGAAGGGTGGCGCTTTTCTTCTTGGTTTTTCAAATTGTCACGGCTCTCGGCCATGAGGTCTTCGATTTTACGGCCAGAAAGTGCGCCGTAAACGCCGTGCTTTTCCGCAAATTTCAAGGTGTCGAAATAAACAGACCCATTGCTTTCGTAGGCGAGGCCGTTGTCAATGATGTCCTGCACCATCTCGATTTGTTCGATGATATGGCCCGTGGCCCGTGGCTCGATTTGTGGGGGCAGCGTGTTGAAGATTTTCATCATGTCGTGAAAACCGTTCATGTAATGCTGCACGATTTGCATCGGTTCGAGTTGTTCGATGCGGGCTTTTTTGGAAATTTTGTCCTCTGCGTTCGAGTCGGCGTCGCCTTCGAGATGGCCTACGTCGGTGATGTTGCGCACGTAGCGCACGTTGTAGCCGAGGTATTGGAGGTAGCGGTACAGCACATCGAAGCTGACGAAGGTGCGACAGTTGCCGAGGTGTACATCACTGTAAACGGTCGGGCCGCACACGTACATGCCGATTTGGCCTTCGTGAATGGGCTTGAAAAGCTCTTTTTTGCCGGTATAGCTGTTAAAAACCTGTAATTCGTTTTTCATAAGGGTGCAAAGGTAGGGATTGGAGGCCGGAGGCATGTATTCCCTTGGTTTTTGATTTGATATTTTCTTAAAACTTTGGAATAAGTTCTAACGGCAATTCCCGCTGACAGATTCCATCGAACTGTATTTTTCTTTTTGATTAAAAATTGCATGACTGCCAGTTCTGTTTGAGCCATTTTTTTTTCTCCTTGTAGTCGGGCATGGCATTTTCCACATGCTTCCAAAAACGGGGAGAGTGGTTCATTTCCAACAAATGCGCTAATTCATGGATAATCACATAGTCCACCACGTCATCTGGCGCAAACAGCAGGCAGGTGCTCAAGTTGATATTTCCCACGTTCGAGCAACTGCCCCAATTGGAAGTGTTGTACTTGAGCGAGACGTTTTTGATGTTTTTTTTGAAAAAAAGGTGGTTGAGTTCCTGTACCCGCCGCTCCATTTCTGCTTGAAAATCCTGCGCCACCACCCTGCTCAACAACTGGCGAACGGATTTAATGCGATTGACTTCGCTGTCCGTTTGCGTCAGGCGGAGGTGGATAGTTTTGCCATGCAAGCGAGCGGAGTGGGTTTTGTTGGTTGTCCAATCAATTTTTAAGATGTAGTTGCGACTGCCCACCTGCAATTGGTCGCCGCCCTGATAGGTTTTTCCAAGTGAATGGCTGTCCTCCGGGCCTTTTTCTTCAATTTTTTGAATGACCCAGGCCCTGAACCGCTCCAACTCCTTTTGCTTGGCGCTCGACGGCAGCAGCACCGGCATTCGCAGAATAGCGCCGTTCTTGCCAAGCGAAAACCGCACGCCACGGCGCATTTCAACGTAGATTTTAGCGGGAATTTTTCGTTCGCCCACTTCCACGAAAGTCTGTTCTGGCTTGGGTTGCTTTTTTTTAAAAAACATTGGAAACAAGGGGAAATGGAAAGTAGGGACTTTAAAGTTCTAACTTTTCACTTTTAGCTAGTCAATTCAACTTGACCAAAACGGCAAAGCCCGGAGCGAAATTAACCACTCCGGGCTTTACGCCAGGATATATTGCAGCAATTACTTGCTTATTTCACATGCTTCTCATCGGAAACACTTAGTTTCCAGCGACCTTGGGCACGGCGGCGAGCCAAAACCCTACGGCCATTCTTGGTGCTCATGCGCTCACGAAAGCCATGCTTATTGTTTCTTTTTCTTCTGGAAGGTTGAAAAGTCCTTTTCATTGTATCGTTAATTTACGGATTCTTAATTAGTCCTTTTTTAAAAGGGAGGGCAAAGGTAAAATTATTTATCCATAATCTCCAAGCATTTTTACAAGAAGATTTCATGTCAAGTATTGGCCAAGCGTTTATTTTTCAAGAAAAAACAGAAAAAATGAGCTTTCAAAGTATTGCGTTTTTCAAAAAATCCTATCTTTGCCCGCCTTTTGGAAAATGAGCTTTCAAAATTAGCAAAAAACCTTGCAAGGGTACCTTCCTATAAGGAAATGTCGGCAAGGTAATTTTAAGAACAACGATTCAATAAAAATAAACATGGTATCGGTATCTATCGACGGAACGCTTCGCAACCATACGGGAACATCCTCAGCCAAAGCAGCTAGGGATTCAGGAACTATCCCTTGCGTACTTTATGGTAGCGGCGAAAATATCCACTTCACAGTCACTCCTGATGCTATCAGGGATGTCGTTTATACGGGCGAGTTCAAGCTGGCCAATGTAAATGTAGGTGGCAAAACTTACAGGTGTATCTTGAAAGATATACAGTTCCATCCTGTAACGGATACTGTCAATCATATTGACTTTCTCCACTTGGTGGATGGCAATACTATCAAAGTAAATGTTCCCATCCGTTTCGAGGGCACTGCGCCCGGTGTACGTGCAGGTGGCAAGCTTGTACAGAAACTCCGGTCTGTGAAAATCAAAACTACACCGGAGGCGATGGTGAACGAAATGAAAGTGGACATTTCCAAATTGAAACTTGGCTCTTCGCTTCGGATTCGCGACATCGCAACCGTGGCTGGTGTGGAAATCATCAATGCACAAGCGCTTCCGATTTGCACGATACCTATCCCACGGGGCTTGAAAGGTGACACTGAAGAAGAAGCTGCCCCAGCAGTAGCCGAAGGTGGCGAAGCTGCTGCGGCAGAATAAACTTTTAGTGGCTAGGTTATTAAGCAAGGCATAAAGATTTCACATCTTTATGCCTTGTTTCATTTATACCAAATCCATTGTAGTCATCATGGCTGAAATCCTTCGTATTACCACCGTGCAGTCAGTGCTTGCTTGGGAAGACACTGAAGCCAATCTAGCAAAATTCACAAAAAAGCTATCTGGCCTAGCCGGCACAACTGACTTGGTCGTACTTCCAGAAATGTTCACCACGGGGTTCAGCATGGATGCACCCCGGTTGGCCGAACCGATGGATGGCCTTACAATGGCTTGGCTTTCCGAGCAGGCTAGGTTGACCGGAGCAGTGATTACCGGGAGTTTTATAGCAAAAGAAGGCGCTCGTTACTTCAACCGACTTGTATGGATGCGGCCTGACGGCAGTTTTGAACTGTACGACAAGCGGCACCTATTCAGCCCAGCAGCCGAGCATGAGACTTATACCAAGGGCCAAAAAAAACTGGTCACAACATGGCTCGGCTGGAAAATTTGCCCATTGATATGCTACGACCTCCGCTTCCCGGTCTGGAGCCGCAACATGGAGGGTTATGACCTATTATTATATGTGGCTAATTGGCCTGACCGACGCAGCCACCACTGGAAGAGCCTTCTAATTGCTAGGGCCATCGAGAACCAGTGCTTCGTAGCAGGGGTGAACAGATGTGGGTCGGATGGTGTGGGATTCCACTACGCTGGCGATACGTCTGTGATAGATTACAGTGGGAAAATATTGCATCAAATATCAGATACAGAAAATATTTCTACCCTATCGCTTTCCATGGAAATGTTGCTTGACTACCGAAGGAGCCTACAATTCCTCGAAGACAAAGATATTTTTGAAATTTTCTAGTGTTAATTTGCTGAAAATAAATTTCCATTTTGCATCTTTGCCGAATGCCACACCGTTAAGGGAAACGAACAAATTTTCATGTTATGACATTTGCGAGGTGATGGCAAGACTTCCAATTATCCGCTTTGAACACATTCCTTAATGACCACCACCAGAAAACACCTAATTTTTTAGGCAAATTATTTTTTAAAATCGTGGTTTTTCAAGCCAACTAAAAATTCAGTAACATTATGACCGTAAGAAGGCTGGTAAGAGCGGTGCTTCCTATTGTAGCACTCGTAGGTATTACTTCATGTAGCGTTTTTTCTCAAGCGCTTAACTCAGGGCCAATAGCAGAGGCCAACACCAAAAAAATAGAAAAAGAGATTCTTTTCCGTAACGATATTGTGGAAAATGCAGAGGATTTCCTTGGTACTCATTACCGTTCAGCTGGCAAATCACCGGGCGGATTTGATTGCTCTGGTTTTGTTTATTATATCATGAAAGAGCATGAAATTAGTATGAATAGCTCCGCTGCCACACAGGAAAAACAAGGTGTACGCATTTCAAAAAAAGAAGCGAAACCAGGTGACCTCGTTTTCTTCCGCCGCAGCCCCGGTGGACGGGTTTTTCACGTTGCCATGGTTTACGAAAACGAAAAAAGCGGCATGACACTCATCCACAGCACCTCTGGCAGGGGCGTGGTGATGGATAAGTTGGAAGAATCTGATTATTGGAGTTCAAAAATCATGACTTTCAGAAGTGTAGTTGCACGCAAGTAACTTGCAATCACACCTCAAAAAACGCCCAGACGAATGACTCTTCTGGGCGTTTTTATTTTCCGGCAATGCGGTTCGTGAGCAAAACAAAATCCCGCACCGATAAGACTTCCGGCCTTTGCTTGAAATAATCTTCTTCCAAGGCTGTTGGATTTGCTTCAAAAAATGGCCTGACGGTATTGCGCAGCATTTTCCGCCGTTGACTGAACGCCTGCTTTACTACCTTTCGAAAAAGTACCTCGTCGCAGCCAAGTGCCTCCTCCTTTCGTACCAATCGGATGACGCCCGACTGCACTTTTGGTGGCGGGTTGAAATTGCCGGGAGCCACTGAGAACAAATATTTCCCTTCATAAAAAGCTTGTGTCAACACGCTGATGACACCGTAGTCCTTGCCGCCAGGCGGTGCGATGATGCGCTGTGCCATCTCCTTTTGGAACATGCCCACGAGTTGCGGCACAATCGGTCGGTACTCTACCATTTTGAATACGATTTGCGAAGAGATGTTATACGGGAAATTGCCGATGATGCAGAATGGCTGCCCGTCGCCTGCCCCTGTGGGGAAAACCGAATCGAGGTCGAGTTTTAAAAAATCTTCCCCAATAATTTTTCCATGCAGCGCCGGGTAGTGGTCATTTAGGAAATCTACCATGTCCGAATCTGCCTCAACGCACTTCAGTTCAAAGTCCTTTTCCAGCAGGTACTTTGTGAGCATAGCCTTGCCGGGCCCAACCTCCAAGACATTGGTTTTGCCTACCTCTAGGACTAGAGAGTCGGCGATGCGCTGGGCAATGCCCTCGTTGGTAAGAAAATGCTGTCCGAAGGATTTTTTGGCTCGCATAGGTGAAATGACTAATTTTGGCGTTTCCCGGGCCGGAAAGATACGATTTAAAGGTATGAGGAATGAGGTGTGAGATGAATTTGGCTTGTAAGGCATTGATGTTCAATAACTTAAAAGCCAAACACCTGACCTTGAGCCTTGCTCGGACAACAATTCGCTGGTTGATGCCTTTTTCGAAAAGGCATCAACCAGCGTTCAATCATATCAAACATTGGAAAAAGAATACAACGAACAGATGGAATCTTCCAACGACCAACATCAACGCCCCCAAGCTAAAAGCAGCAAGCCCATACTTGGCATTACCGCCGGTGACATCAATGGTATTGGGTTAGAGGTTATCCTGAAAGCCCTTGCACACCAAAAAATCCTCGACATTTGTGTGCCGGTGATTTATGGCTCCTCTAAGGTCGTTTCCTACCACAAGAACATCGTACAGCTAGACGATGTCACCTTCATCGGCCAACGCAATGCCGACCGACTGCAATACGATAAAATAAACGTCGTAAACATTTGGAACGACAACGTCAATATCACGCTCGGCAAGCCCACCGATGTTGGGGGCACATTTGCACAACAAAGCTTGGAAGCTGCAGTGAAAGACCTCAAGCTGGGCTTGATTGACGCCATTGTGACGGCACCCATCCACAAAAAATCCATGCAGTTGGCGGGATTTGAGCATGTGGGTCACACGGAGTACCTCACGAAGGAATTCGCCGCCACCGACAGCCTGATGTTGTTGGCCGCCGACCGCCTCCGGGTGGGGCTAGTCACGGCCCACGTTCCGCTGAAGGACGTATCGCAATCCATCACCAAGGAGCAGATTATCAGTAAGCTGCGCATTTTCAGCGAGACACTGCGCATTGACTTTGGTTATGAGCGGCCAAATATTGCTGTGCTCGGTCTGAACCCTCATGCCGGAGAGGAGGGCATGATGGGCGACGAGGAGGAAAAGGTCATCCGACCAGCCATCGTGGAATGCAAAAAGAACGGGATGATGGCCTTTGGCCCATTCCCAGCAGACGGCTTTTTTGGCTCTGGGCAATTCAATAAATTCGATGGGATATTGGCCATGTACCACGATCAGGGACTTATCCCGTTCAAGGCGCTCACCTTCGGCAATGGGGTGAATTATACAGCTGGACTTCCAGTTGTACGCACCTCGCCCGATCATGGTACGGCTTTCGATTTGGCTGGTAAAAATGAGGCCGACCCATCTTCGTTCCTGCACGCCATGTTCATGGCCATTGATATTTACCGCAACCGCAAAGAATACGAAGAACTGAAGCGGAATGCTGTTCGCAAGGTGGAGTTCGAAATGGAAAAG
>JAHEAS010000141.1 GCA_024642645.1 Saprospirales bacterium
CCTTGTCCCGATACCATGCATATCATTGACAACGCCACCGACCCATTTGCTGTCATACCGAACTCATGGAACTCCAACCCTGGAAACGAGTTTTCGGTGTTTGACCCAGCCGGAGGTCTGTACGAATGGCTAGGTATTTACTCGCCTTCAGCTTGGAGTTGTCACGATTGCGACGGTGACGGCATTCTCAATGCATTTGAGGACACTGATGGTGACGGTAGTTATACCTACAATGAAGACCTTAACGGAAACGGTCTCCTCGATCTAGGGGAAGATATTAATGGTAACGGTGTCCTTGACATTTTGCTTACGTTGATGGAAGACGTGAATGGTAACGGTATCCTTGATCCAGGTGAAGACCTTGACGGTGATGGCTACCTTGATCCAGACGTTTCGCAGATTTGCAATCCCTGTGATCCTTTCCATCCTGAAGCAGCATCGCTTGAACTCATTGGAGGCGCTGATGTGATTTGTGCTGGTGACTTAGGTGACACAGCTTGGTTTAAGGTAATTATCGAAGGTGGCTGGCCACCTTATACCGTAAACTACACAGACGGTACTTCAGCCTACTCGGAACCTTTATATTATAGCGGTGATTCAATCTGGTTTATACCAACGGCTTCAGTTGTACTTGATATTACCAGCATTGTCGACTCTTTCAACTGTTTGCTCGATACGGCATTGACAGGTGGATTGGTCATTTCAGTGCACGGCCCAATTTCCATAACTGATGAGCCGGATGACGTAGTTGAATGCTACGGAAATCCAACGCAGTTCTGTGTTGCAACGGAAAATCTTGGGGACGGCTATACCTACAAAAAATGGCAGTTGAGCACCGACAATGGATCCACATGGGTGGATATCCAAGACGGTGGTGTGTACGATAATACAGATTCGCTCTGTTTGGACCTTGCAAACGTGGCAAACAAGCATAACTATCAGTATCGTTGCAAGATATTCACGGATGTCTGTGATACGGTTTATTCTCAAGCGGCATTGCTGCAGGTGGAAGGGCCTATTACTATTTCCACACATCCAGTTGACTTCACAAACTGTGAAACGGAAGACGCTTCTTTTACTGCTGCTTCGGTGAACGCAGGTGCAGTAGGCACGATGGTTTATCAGTGGCAAGAATCTGCTGATGGAGTAATTTGGAACGATATAGATGGTTCCACAGCAGGTGCTACGCACACTACTTTCACTACCACTACACTGAACCTTACTGGAATATCCGTTTCACTAGACGGTCATTACTACCGTATGAAAGTGAGCACGGGAGAGTGTGCCTTTGTTTATACAAATCCAGCTAGGCTCAACGTTTCTGGTGCTATCACCGTAACAGATGATCCAGATAACATCTCAAATTGTGCCGGTAGCGAGGTTAATTTCATTGCCGCCTTCAACAATGCAGGTGCAAGCTACCCTGTTGACCCACAGCAAACGGTGACAAGCCATATCTGGCAGATTGCTAACGCAAGTACTGGCCCATGGACGAACCTTACCAACACTGGTAACGTCTATACCGGTATTTCGGGTACTGATACAGGTGCTGATTATTCTGACACACTTACCATTTCAAACGTAGTTGGTTTGAATGGCAAATGGTATCGCATCTGTTATACAACCGCCACTTGTTCGGTGCCAGTGTACTCTGCTGCTGCACAACTTCAAGTTAGTGGCAACGTTGCCTTCTCGCTTGACCCAAAGGACATCACGGTTTGTTCTGGTAATGATACCATCTTCACAGCTACTGCGGCGATTCCACAAGGTACATTTACTTATGGATGGCAGTATTCTGACGACAACGGATCAACGTGGACAAATATTGACTTCGTAACAATGGCTGCCATGTTCTCGCATTCTCAGACGAGTGCAATAGCCTCTGGTACTGACATACTGACTGTCACCAACGTGGCGGGTATGTACGGTCGCCGTTTCCGGGCAGTCGCTAATGCAACGGATTGTAACTCGGTTTACTCCAACTACGCCATCCTGAGCGTGGAAGGACCACTTTCCGTAAACACACAGCCAACGGCGGTTGTAGAATGTTCTGGAAACTCAACTGTTTTCAATGCTTCTTTTAACAATCCGGGTGTTGCTGGAAGTACCAATTACCGCTGGCAGTTAAGTGTTAACGGTGGCACTACATGGAGCAACCTTACCAACAACTCTACTTATTCTGGCGTACAGTCAACGCAATTGGCCATCTTCAACGTGGCAGGTCTGCATGGATATTGCTACCGCTTGTCCGCAGGAACCAGCACTTGTAATACCCTTTTCACTAATTCGGCTTGCTTGACGGTTGAAGGTCCAATTACTGTAACTACACAGCCTGTCACAGTTGACCTTTGCTCCAATGATGCTACCTCATTTTTTGCTGATGCAAACGTTGGAACAGCGGGTACATTTACTTACCAGTGGCAAGTCACTACTGACAACCTCAACTGGTCAGACATTGATGGCAGTACAGACGGTGGTGTCTATTCAGGTGAAACGACAACAACGCTTAACGTAAGTGCGGTCGCTAACCTTTACAGCCGCTGCTACCGCTTGTCATTCAGTACTGGTGAGTGTAACCGGGTATTCACCAACGCAGCTTGCTTGAACATTGACGGTCCAATTTCATTTGGAGCACATCCAACCAACATTACCCAGTGTTCTGGCGAAGCTATCATCTTTGGCGCAGTTGTAAATAACGGCTCACTTGAAGCTAATGCCGCTGCTCAAGTTCAATACAACTGGCAAGAAAATACTGGCACAGGCTGGGTTGACCTTGTGAACGATACGCTTTACAATGGTGTCAATACTGACACAATGAGTATTTCGTACACCACCAACATGAATGGAAATTGCTACCGCTTGAAATCCTGGACAGCTAACTGTGATTCGATTTACTCGAACCAAGCTTGTGTAACGGTAGAAGGCCCGATGCTTGTAACTGACGAACCAGACAACATCACTGAATGTTCTGGTTCTGGCGTGACTTTCTCATCTACCGTTTCTCTCCAGAATGGTGACCCTACCACATTGATTTATCAGTGGGAGGTAAGCACGGATAATGGTGTGACATGGAGTAACCTTTCCAATGATGGTAACCACAGTGGTGTGACCACTACTACACTTGCAATTGCCAACGTGGCAAACATGTATGGCTACCGATTCAGGATGCGCTATCGCACACCAAATTGTGATGCGAAATGGTCGAACTACGCTGTACTGACCGTTGAAGGCCCAATCAATTTTGCCGTCGGAGGCCAGCCGCTCTCTGTGGTAGAATGTTCTGGTAACGCAGCTAACTTCTCCGTGGTAACAACCAACACTGGCCAAGGTGCAATTACCTACCAATGGCAGGTTAGCACAACTGGTAGCGGTGGTCCTTGGTTCAACATCAACAACGGTACTATCTACAACGGTACTAAAACAGCAAACTTGAGTATCGCCAACGTATCTGGCTTCAATGGCTACTGCTACAAGTGTTTGATACAAACTTCAGAATGTGCTTCTATTGAATCAGCTGAGGCATGTCTGGCTGTTGAAGGCCCGATTAACTTTACCGACCACCCAGATGACATTACCCAATGTTCTGGCGAAGGTGTCACTTTCACAGCAGCTGCTGCTATCACAGCCGGCAACGTGGGTACAATGACTTACCAATGGCAGTGGTCAGATAACGCATCTTGCACAAACTATAGCAATATAGTTGCTGCTGGCGCAAATGGTTTTGCCGATTGGAATACTCCTACGCTTACTGTTGCTAACGTGGTAGGTATCGACGGCCGTTGTTTCCGACTTGCAGTTAATACTGGCGAGTGTAACTATGTTTACTCTTTCCCAGCCAAGCTGAAAGTTGAAGGTCCATTGACTGTTACAACGAACCCTGTAGATTACACCAACTGTTCTGACAAAGAGGCGCTTTTCTACTCGAAAGCCTCGAACCCAAGCCTAGGAGGTCAAAATGAAATCCTCAAACAGTGGCAGGTAAGCCCTGATAACGGTACTACTTGGATTGACATCGTAGAGCTTACGCAGACGATTAACGGTAACATCATCAACTTCGGTGGTTACAACTCTGACTCACTGTTGATATCTCCAATCATTGGATTGAACGGCTATATGTTCCGTAACAATTTCTGGACATCAACTTGTAATCTTATCACAACGACAGCAGCAGTGCTCAACGTTGAAGGTCCAATCACCTTCACCGACCAACCGGACGACGTAACACTCTGTTCGAATGATGCAACATCTTTCACCATCGCTATTGCCAACTCAACCGGTGTTGGGGTGGTACAATACCAGTGGCAGAAATGGTCTGTTACCGGATGGCAAGATTTGGCTAACACAGGTGTTTATACAGGTGCTTTTTCCAGCACACTGAACATAAGCAATGTGACAGGTTTGTACAACAGTAAATTCCGTTGCAAAGTCAAAACTGTAAATTGTGATTGGGGCTATAGCGACTTGGCTAACCTCTTCGTGGAAGGTCCTATTACTTTCGACCTGCAACCGGTGGATGCAAGCATCTGCTCCAACAGGCCACACTTGTTCAATACGACTATAACGAACCCTGGCTACGGTCAGATGACATTCCGTTGGTGGTATAAGAAGCCAAGTGGTGTTTGGACGGCCTTTGTTACCAACTTAGGTAATTTGTCCTCCCTTGGTGTGGTCAACCCAACTGACCCGAATGCCAAGTGGCAGGGTGCTTTTGGCCAAGACCTCAACCTCACGAACACAGATGGCCTGAATGGCTGGATGTTCCGTGTTGCAGTCACGATGCCACATTGTAGCAGTACGTCCAACGAAGTAACGCTCACCGTGCGTGACAAGTGCCTCGCTGGTGATTGTGACCTCGACAACGACGGCCTCATCAACGATGACGACCCAGATGATGACAACGACCAATTGTCTGACTACTGGGAGGCTTGGATGACGGACAACAACCTCATCGTATCTACTACTGACTTTGCGGGAACAGGCCCATGGAACTACACGGTTGATGGTTCTGGCGTAAACTTGCCATACATCAGCTACAACCGTTGCTTGGTGGATACAGACGGTGACGGCCTTTTTGACAACCAAGAAGACCCAGACGGTGACAACATCAACAACGGTGAAGAGACGGACGGAGACGGTGTCTTCGATGGTAACCCACTCGATCCTTGTAACCCGATACTCGGTCCTACTTGTATCGGTATCAACCTTGCAATCAAGGTTGGCTTACAGGGTGCACATATCGGTGTGACAGCTACTGATCCACTCTCACGTGCAACCCTCAGGGATTACGGAGTGAATCATGAGCAACTTATACCAACGACAGAGCCTTTCACCGCTCTTACGAACGGTGCAAACTATCCATTCCATCACAATGGACCAGACGGTGGAGGTACTGAGGTTATCACGGATCCGACTACTACGTTTGCAGTAGCTAATAATGATGCAATCGTTGATTGGGTATTCGTTGAGCTTCGCAGTTCGACATCCCTCGACAGTGTAGCTACCACTCGTGCAGGTCTCTTGCAGCGTGATGGTGATGTGGTTGACATGGATGGTGTAAGTTACTTGCGCTTCCCTAATGCGGCAGCCAATACTTACTATGTATCCGTACGCCACAGGAACCACTTGGGTATAATGACGAACGAAGCACTTGACCTTAGCCCTGCACTTCAGGTGATTGACTTTACTGATACGGGATTCCCTGTTAACGGAACATACCCGACAGTAACAATTGGAGGCAAGCGTTACATGTGGGCTGGTGACCTGAACTCTGACGGTCGCACAGTTTACCAGGGACCAGGAAACGACGTACTCAAACTGTTTACAACAGTACTATACGATCCTGATAATACAAGCCTTTTGGCCAACTTCATCAGTGATGGCTACTTGGCGGCAGACGTGAACTTGGACGGTAGGGCCATATACCAAGGCCCGGCAAACGATAGGTCAATGCTCTTGTTGAATACTATCCTCAGCCATCCGGCCAACGTTAACTTGATTTCTAACTACGTGATATTGGAAATGTTGCCATAATGTGGACTACATGTGGGTGTGACGAATGATGCGGCAACAACCCTAAAGTTGCACCCACATAAGTTCTAATCTTGAATTTAGAACCTTGCGAAATGCTAAGGCCGTCCTTGAAAAAGGGCGGCCTTTTTTGATGTATTCAATTCTCCATTTGCAATCCAATCAATACGCTCCAAAATACCGCCTAAGGAACCATTCCAAACTCAGCATTCCCAGAATTAGGAAGAAAATCCACTTCAAATTTATGATTGAACGAGTGCGGGTGGAGGTGAAAATGACAGGCTTAATATCACGAGACAGAAGTGAATCACCCAGTGCTTCTAATTGGGTTTGGTAAAAAACAGCGCCGCCAAATTCGCTGCTCAATCGCCGCAGCATGGCATGGTCGGCAGTTGTTTCGTACAACTCCAACTGAATAGGTTGTACACTGAACTGTCCATCAAATGTTAGGTTTTGTCCGTTGAACGTTACGTTCCCACGATATCGGTAGTTGCCAACCGGGAACACACCAGCATTGATGTTGTAGCCCTTTGTCGTTTTATTGAAAGTATAATTAAACTCCTTGCGGTCGGCATTGGTAATGGAAAGGCGGACATCGGGTCCGTTTACCAATTCGAAACTCTCGTTGTACAACTCTCCGTCAAAAATAACTGGCTCGTTTTCGTTGAAAATATTTTTACTGTTCGAAATGCGGAAGCGGCGTTTGTCAGATTTTACTGCCACGTACTGGAAGTTTTTGCCAATCAGTTCACTGAAAATATCGTGGTTTTGATGCTGCAAGTAATCAAAGAGTCTCCAGCGCCAAATCCCTTCTGCTGTAAGTACGGCCATTTTCACACCATTGTCTTCACCAAAAAGGAGCAGTGGGTACTTGGTGTCCACTTTTCCAATCCGTTGATAAAGAAGCACTTGCGCATCTCCCCGTACTTGAAAGTCGCCAAATGGTGCGGTCAGTGGGTTAAAGGTTGGCAGCGTCCGGTTAAGGTTTTCGTCAATGGTGAACAAACTGAAATTGGGGTTGAAAATACCCGTTACGTCATTTGAATTTTGCTGATCACCTTGAATTGTGATGAGTGGTTGGACTTGGTTGAACCGTGTTAGGTTCGTTTGCGACCCCACAATAAACATGCGGGGCGTTTTTTTCTGGTTCAAAACATTGAGTACTGCAACGGCATCATTTCGGCTACTGGGCAAGTTGTGCAGCACCACAAAATCGAAATCAGCCACATTTACCTTCAGGTCGTTGATGTAACCGATGGTGATTTGGTAGTTTTTATTTACTTCCAGCGTTTGCTTTAGCGCAGAAATGTCGGGGTGGGGGGCATTTGCTACAATGAGTAGCTTCTGTCGGGCGTCAAGCACATCCACAAAAAATTCCCGGCTATTGTTGGCGATTGATTTCTCACCACTCACCTGAGAAAGTGAAATTCGGTATCGCTGCACACCAGCCTCTTTGGCTTCCAGTACGATTTCTTTGGTCGTAAAAAAGTCTGGGCTGTTGATGTTCAGTGGAATGGTTTGCAAATTGCGAACCTCGTTGCCGTCCAATTTTGAAATGGTGATATTGGTATTTGCGCCAGCGCAATTTCTGGCCGCCACATCCATTTGGACGGTGAACTTATCGCCGAGGTAGGCGATTTTGTTGTGAAATACCCGTTTCAACACTAAATCTTTCTTCGCAGTTGTATCCCCAAGTGCCACAGTGAAAAATGGCGCAGTCAGTTTTGCCCCAGCATAAAGCGG
>JAHEAS010000878.1 GCA_024642645.1 Saprospirales bacterium
TGTTTTTTCCGATGAAAAAATCGGCGTGGTGCAAACCCGTTGGGAGCACCTGAATGAAAAATACTCACTCCTCACGCGCTTGCAGGCGCTCATGCTCAATGTGCATTTTCGCGTAGAGCAGCGCGGCCGCCATGCTGGTGGATACTTGCTCCAGTTCAACGGAACGGCAGGTGTTTGGCGGCGCAGCACCATCGAAGATGCTGGCGGATGGCAGCCCGATACGCTCACGGAGGACCTCGACCTGAGCATGAGGGCGCAGCTCCGTGGCTGGAAAATCAGCTATCTCAACGAAGTGGGCTCCCCTGCCGAGCTGCCTTCTGAGATGAACGGGCTGAAGTCGCAGCAGTTCCGCTGGACGAAAGGCGGAGCACAAGTGGCCCGCAAGATGCTGCCCAAAATCTGGCGTTCTGGGCTTGATTTTGGGCAAAAGCTTCACGCTACAGTACATTTGCTCAGCAGTTCGATTTTTCTAATCATCTTGCTGATGGGGCTGGTGAGCCTTCCCTTGTTTGTTTTTTGGGAAAAATTGGCCCCGACGGTCGGCAGCCCGTTCCTATGGGGCTTTGGAGGACTGGGTGCGTTCCTCATCGTGCAGTTTGCCGCCAATGCTTTGCCGTACCTGAAAGGCGGAACATTCATGGAGCGTTTCATGTCGCTGGTGCTGCTGTTGCCCTTTTTCATGGCAGTGATGATGGGGCTTGCGCTGCACAATTCGATTGCTGTGGTAGAAGGCTGGCTGGGGATAAAGTCCGCTTTCATTCGCACGCCAAAATTCAATATCCAATCAATCAACGACACGTTCAGTCGCCGGGAATACCTGACGGCCAAGATTTCCCTCACCACCCTTTTGGAAGCCTTGCTGGCATTGGTGTTTTTGGCAGCAGTAGGCTGGGGGCTTTTCACGGGTAACCGTGACTTTATCTGGCTGCATGGCACCTTGGCGCTGGGGTATGTGATGGTGGTATTTTACACCTTGAAGCACTTGTCGTGGGGCAAGCGCCCAAAGAATCCAACTGTTGAAAAAACCGCGTTAAATGAGGCGGTTGGTGAGACTCAACCAAAACCAGAGGCGGTGTCGCTTGGTGTTTTCCTGTAATTGACCTAGTACACCACCCTACCCTTATTCACCCATTTTCCCCATTGCTGGTCATAACCATGCACCTGTTGCACGGCCTTTCCCTGCCCATCCACCACTGGGTTGCCCTTGTTTACCCAATCGAAAATACCGCCTTTTAGGTTGATAACATGTTGATAGCCAGCTTTTTGTAGTTGCTCACCAATACGCTCACTTCGGTAACCGACTGAGCAGTAAGTGACGATGGCGGTGTTTTTGGATAGGTCGCTGACCTTGGTCAGGTCAAAATCCTTGAAGCCAACCCAGCGGGCATTTGCAATGTGGCTCACGTCATATTCGCTACGCTCACGGGTATCGAGCAGGACGATGGTTAATGGCTGTTTTTTTTTCAATTCTTTAACGGTCACATCCTTGACCGGGCCTTTCGACATTTGTTCGGCCATGTCGTTGAACCCTTGTTCGGTGAACTGCCCAGCAACTTTGATGGTGGGAAAACAGGAGACAAACAGCAAAATGGCCGGAAAAACCTGAAAAATACGTTTCATTGAAAATGAGTTATTTTATGAAAATAGCAGGAGCAAAAATCCTAATTTCCTGACATTGAATCGAATGGGAATTTGAAAAATCATCTGTTATGGTACATTTGGCAGGCAGTTTTCAATGAATGGCTGCGGTTTTTATTGAAAACAGCTGTCAGGAAATAATGGCAGCGGTCACTAAACGCAATAGTGGTTAGCGAAGTACCACTGCAATTAAACTTTACAAAATGAAACTTAGACTTTTATTGATTGCCTCCGCCATCGTGTTGATATCGGCTTACGCCTATTTGCCAACACCTGAAAATATTACGCCAAGACCCAAAGAGTTTCAAGACTATTGGTACAACAACGAAGCGGAAATCACCAGCTATCAACTCGAACAAGCGAGATATGGGGAGCTTCGCAAAGGCACGGCGGCGCTGGTGTTCGTGACCGAGCATTTTTCAAAGCGCAAACAGGTAAAAACTGACAAACCCGGCAGGAGCGACTACTCCGTGATGAAATTGAACATGGAGAAAAAGTTCGCCACGGG
>JAHEAS010000142.1 GCA_024642645.1 Saprospirales bacterium
GAACTGTTGCTCATACAATGCTTTTGAGTTGGTGTAAAAATGGTTCAGGTCACGGACCCAAGCCTGCACACCTTTGTGGTTGTCATTTTTGAGCAGCGACCAAACAAGGCCACGCTCAATGTTCCATTCACTGGTTTGCCCAAACTCTCCACCCATAAAAAGCAGGTGCGCCCCAGGGTGTGTCCACATATACCCAAACATCGCCCGGAGGCCAGCAAAGCGCATCCACTCGTCGCCAGGCATTTTGTCTATTAGTGGCCCTTTGCCATGTACCACTTCATCGTGCGAAAGTGGGAGCATGAAGTTTTCAGAGAAGGCGTAAATCAAACTGAATGTCAGTTCGTGGTGGTGGTCCTTGCGGTAGAGCGGGTCGAGCTGAACGTATTTCAAGGTGTCATGCATCCAACCCATCATCCATTTCTGGTCGAAGCCGAGGCCGCCCTCGTCCACTGGTCGGCTTACGCTGGGCCAAGCAGTACTTTCTTCGGCGATGGTAATCACGTCAGGATGGTCCCGGTGCGCCATTTCGTTGAATTCTTTCAGGAACGAAACCGCTTCCAAATTCTCCCGACCGCCGTACTGGTTCGGAATCCATTCGCCCTCCTTGCGGGAGTAGTCGAGGTAAAGCATGGAAGCCACGGCGTCCACCCGAAGGCCGTCGATATGAAACTGCTCTAACCAAAACAGTGCATTAGAAATCAGGAAACTCCGAACCTCCCAGCGGCCGTAGTTGAAAACGGCGCTTTTCCAGTCCGGGTGAAAACCCTTTCTTGGGTCGGCATGGTCGTAAAGGTGTGTACCGTCGAAATCTGCCAGACCATGGGCATCATAGGGGAAGTGTGAAGGAACCCAGTCGAGTATAACCCCGATGCCAGCCCGGTGAAATGCGTCCACGAGGGCCATAAAGTCTTCAGGAAAACCAAAACGGCTGGAAGTAGCGAAGTATCCCGTAATCTGATAGCCCCAAGATGGAAAATACGGGTGTTCCATGACTGGCAAAAACTCCACATGCGTGAAGCCCATTTCCTTGACATAAGGCACCATTTCATCAATCAACTCCAAATAACTGAACGAATGGATGCCGTCCTTTTTTTTCCGCCAGCTACCCAAATGAACTTCGTAAACCGAGTATGGTTGAGGCTTGCCAGCCATCTCAGCACGTTGATTCAACCATTTTTCATCTTTCCATTCATAATATGGGTCCCAAACAATGGATGCTGTGTTGGGTGGCACCTCCCAATATCGGGCGAATGGGTCGCCCTTGCTCAAGCGGCGTTTGTCGGCGCTCTTTATGCTGTATTTGTACAAAGTGCCTTTACCAACGCCGGGCACCCAACCCTCCCAAATGCCCGTGCCATCAGGGCGAAGGTAAAGTTTGTGCGTTTTTTCACTCCAAAAATTGAAATTGCCGACGACAGAAACCTCTAAGGCACTCGGCGCCCAAACGGCGAAGAAAGTGCCCCATTCCCCCTCCAACTGCATGGGGTGGCTTCCCAATTTGTTGTACAACCGAAAATGCTTCCCGGCTCGAATCAGTTCGATGTCGAAATCGGTGAGCAGGCTGTGCGGCTTTACGTTTTGCATTTTCCTCGTTTGTGTTTGTTTTTTCGGTGAAATGGATGGGTGGCAAAGATAAGAATTTCAGCCAACTGCCCGACGGGTTTTCAAAGTATCACTTATGTGCTTTCTATCACCCCATCCATTAATCTTTTTGAAGGATTCTAGTGTTTCTAAGACCTTTCAATATTTTTGCGCCCCGATGTTTTTCACGGGACCCCACTTTATCCTTTTTACCTTAACCTTTATACTTAAAATAATGTCCGACATCAAAATCCACAAGTGCATCATCATCGGCTCAGGCCCTTCGGGCTATTCTGCCGCCATCTATGCAGCTCGTGCAAACATGAGCCCTGTCCTGTTCACTGGCCCAGAGCCTGGTGGCCAATTGACCACTACCACGGAAGTGGAAAACTACGCTGGCTACCCCAACGGCATCAGCGGCCCCGACATGATGGAAGAGTTCCGGGCACAAGCCGAGCGCTTTGGCACCGATGTGCGATGGGAGCTGATTTCAAAAGTTGATTTCAAAACTGGCGAAAAATACCATACCGTTTGGACGGAAAGCGGAGATGCAGTACATGCTTACACTGTTATCATTTCTACCGGTGCTAGCGCTAAATATCTCGGACTTGATTCTGAAAAAAGGCTCATGAATAATGGCGTGAGCGCCTGCGCTGTCTGCGACGGATTTTTCTACAAAGGAAAAGAAGTGGCCGTAGTGGGCGGTGGTGACACTGCCGCAGAAGAAGCGACCTACCTCGCAAAGCTTTGCCCAAAAGTCCACCTGCTCGTCCGGCGTGATGAACTCAGAGCTTCGCAAATCATGCAAAAGCGGGTCTTCAACACCCCAAATATCGAAGTGCACTGGAACAGCGAAACGGAAGAAGTTCTCGGTGACGAGAAAGTGACAGGTATCCGCATTGTCAACCGGCAATCTGGCGAGAAAAAAGAACTCCCCGTTGAAGGTTTCTTTGTCGCTATTGGCCACAAGCCAAACACCGACATTTTCAAGGACTTCCTTACTATGGACGAAACTGGCTACCTAATCACACAAGCTGGCTCCACCAAGACCAATATTCACGGTGTATTTGCCAGTGGTGATGCACAAGACAAGGTTTACCGCCAAGCCATTACCGCTGCGGGAACTGGCTGCATGGCAGCACTAGATGCGGAAAGGTATTTGGTGGAAGAGGAATTGGGGTAAACCTCCATGATTCGGCAGGATAGGGCTTTTGCCTATCCTGCCGTTTTTACTTTTTCAAGGTCTATGTCCCAAATTTGAACGGCAATTAATTTACCATGCAGCCCGATTCTAATATGGTTAACATCATTGATTACCAACCCAAACATTTCCAACGCTGGAAGGAAATAAACGAGGCGTGGATAAACCATGCCTATTTTATGGAGGAGATTGACCACCTGCACTGTAGCCAACCGGAATCGTCCATTCTAACGCCGGGCGGTTTTATTTTGCTGGCGCAAATGGGCGAGGAAATAGTTGGAACGGCTGGACTGCTCAAAGACGATGAACATACTTACGAACTCATCAAAATGGCCGTTGATAAACGTTTTCGTGGTCACGGCATAGGCGTAAAACTTTGCGAAGCAGCCATCGAAAAAGCGAGGGAAGCTGGCGCAAAGCTGCTTTATCTTTTCTCCAACACCAAAGGTTCGGCAACCGCCATCCAGATATACCGGGAACTCGGCTTTGTTGAAGTCCCGCTTGACCGACAGGACTTTGTGAGAGCAGATATTCGAATGGAAATGAACTTTTGAAGGTCATTGGCCATTGAGCCCATCATTCATTCACAGATTCATTCAATCATTAACATGGAAAATCTAAAATACCCATTTGGTAAGTTCATTGCTCCTGAAAGCGTCACCGCCGAAATGCGCCAGGGTTGGATTGACACCATTGCTACCCTACCCCAACGGCTGGAAGCCGCTTTGGGTGGCATCACAGAAGCACAGCTCGATACTCCTTATCGCCCAGAAGGCTGGACGGTGCGGCAAGTTATCCACCACATGGCGGATAGCCATATCAATGCCTACGTCCGCTTGCATTTGTCATTGACTGAGGATGCGCCAACCATCAAAGCATACAATGAAGCTGATTGGGCCAAATTGCCTGACTCAAGTTTGCCAATTAGTCATTCATTGGAAATATTGCGGGGCTTACATTTTAGGTGGGTGCACCTGCTTCGCAATATGAGCGAGGCTGATTTTCAGCGGACTTATGTGCATCCGCAATACGGTAAGATTTTCAGCATGGATACCATGACGGCGCTTTATGCCTGGCACAGTGAGCATCATTTGGGGCATGTTAAGATTGTGGTGGGGTAAACCAATTGACTTGTCATGCATGTTCAATTTACAATGTGTCAACACCAGAAGAAGGTGATTCAACACTTTTTTTTAATCATACCTCATTTGGTTTTGTCGGCTTCAAACTCGCTGGAAGAGAATGGAGAAAACTTTAATGACGAAAATAGAAAATTGACAAAGCTCCATACAATTATCAATTCTCCATTAATCCTCATCGTCTTTCTCATCCTCCTGCTTGCCCCAGCTATTATTATCCCTATCCCAATCCAAAAGTCGCTGGGACTCATCTATTTCAACCCGCTTAATATTCTTGTACTTTTCATCAATAGTAAACTCATAGGTTGGGTGCGTCCAGCGCCAATCTGGCAGAACCGTGTATTTATTGCCCGTGAATTCGGTGCCTTTCTTCGCTCCACGCATCAGGTCGAGCGGTAGGTTGAAAACTCGCTTTTTACCGTCTTTGTAGGTTACTGTGATGTCAAGCGGCATTGGGGTTTGGCCAATTCGCTCTAGTACCACAAGGGTCTCCTTGCGATTGGCTTTTTCAACGGTTTTGATGCCGTAATCAATGGTTTTGGTAGTATAGAGAAAGTATTCCTTGAACCAATCCAGTTCCAAGCCCGACTCCTTTTCCATGACCCGAATGAAATCATTGGCGTTTGGATGTTTGAATTTCCAAGTGTCAAAATATGCCAACATGGCTTTGTCAAACACAGGTTTGCCCATGATGTACTGCAACTCATGCAGGATAACATGCCCCTTCACATATGCCCCGACGCTGTATGCCGCATTTGTGGAATAATGGTCGGAGTGGATGGAAAGTGGCTCTTCCCTGCCAGCTTTGTTAAAGCGAATCATGGTTTTGTTGGCGTCCAAATGCGGGTTGTCGTCGGGTTTGCCACCCATTAGGCCTTCCAATTTCAAATAATTCTCAACTTCCGAAGTAGCATACTCCGTAAAACCCTCGTCCATCCATCCATACAAGCTTTCGTTGCTGCCCAAAATACCGTAGTACCATGCGTGGAGCGATTCGTGGATAAAAGTGCCCAGGCCAGCCCCTCCAGCCAAAAAAGTAGCCATCGGATATTCCATGCCGCCGTCGCCACCTTCCAAGAAGGCGTAGGATTTGTAGGGGAATTGGCCAAAATGTGCATTGATGAAATCAAAGGCCTTGTCCATTTGCGCTGGGGCAGCCTCCCATGTTTTACGGGTTTTATCATTTTCTTGGTACAAGAAATGGAAGACCAGCCCATCTTTTCTTTTGTAAACCACGTGCTTGTAGTCAGGGTCGGCAGTCCAGGCGAAGTCATGGACGTTTTCAGCTTTCCAATGCCAGGTGAACTTATCACCCTTTTCAGGGCGGACAGCTGTTCCTTCTGGTTCGTAACCGTAACCGATATTTCCACCATTTTGAAGGATGCCACTGGCACCGAGGATGTATTTTCGGTCAATAGTAATGTTAACGTCGAAGTCACCCCAAACGCCGTAAAACTCACGGGCCACGTATGGGTTCGCATGCCAGCCCTGGTAGTCGTACTCGCAGATTTTAGGATACCATTGCGACATGGAAAAGTCAATGCCATCTGCGCTGTTCCAACCGGAGCGTCGGATTTGCAGCGGCACTTGGGAAGCAAAATCCATATTAAACTCCACCGTGGAATTAGGCTTGATTGCCCGTGGCAATTCCACTTCCAGAATCGTCTCGTTCACTTCGAACTTGCAGTTTTTGCCGTCCATTTTCAGCGAGTTGATTTTATGCCACCCATACTCATCAGGCTTAAGTTTGCTGATGCGGTCCCTTACCCGTGGATCAGGGTCGGGAAGACTCATGCTGCGCACGTCCATGTTGCTGCCGGGTTGAAAGGCGTTGAAGTAAAGGTGGAAAAATACCCGGTCGAGTTCGTCGGGTGAGTTGTTGGTGTATCTGAGCGTTTGTTTGCCTTTAAACTGGTGCTTCGCAACGTCCATATCAATGTCCATGCGGTAGTCCACCCGCTGTTGCCAACGATCTGGTTGGGCGATAAGCAATGTTTTTAGGGAAAAAATCAGGGAAAAAATCAGGAATGTTTTGTGGTACATGCGGTGTATTTAATTAAAAAGTCAGCAAAGGTAAAAGATTCTGAAAGGTTAGCTTGGGTTGCACGGCAAAGATAAAAGGGAAAAAATGGAGGCAAGTCCAGATTTCTTTATGTTTACAACCAGATTTGAGCTGCCCAAGATTACAGGAAAATTCAATTAAGTATGAATACAACATCAGATGACAACAACGACCGCCTGCGTCAGTTAGAACTCGAAAACCTGCGCTTGAGAGCTGAGCTTGAAGCTCGTAAAGTTGCTCAGACAACCGGTAAAAAAGTAGGGAAAATCGTTACCGGAACCACCACCCGGCTTTTGGTGGGCAAAGGGTTAAAAACCAGCTTTCGAAAGCTGCTCGATGAACTCCCCGGAGGCAAGGTATCCAAGGATACCATTGCTGAACTTTTAACCCATTTTATCTGGCGAATCACGAGAATTGGCACTTTTGCAGTCGTCATTGGTCTGGCTCCTATGCTTATCCTTATTGTACAGACGTGGATTCTAAGTCGCCAAAACAAAGAGCTAGACACTCAAAATCAGCTCCTAGGCAGGCAAAATGAACGACTGGACCAACAAATAAATTTGGAAGAAGGAAACCGGCGCAGTTCGCTCATTTTGTTCATGAGCAATATCATGGACAAGATGGACATTGAATTGAGAAACAATCAAAAAAGAACGTTGAGTGAAGCACTGATTGGGCGAATCGTTTCGCTGAGCCAATCTATGCGGCCATACCGATACCTTGAAAACGACTCCCTAACTACCCGGCAACTCAGCCCAGAACGCGGTCAATTGCTTTTTTCACTGATAAATAGCAACCTCGACAAATCTACCTACGATCAGATTTTCGCTCGGGCAAACTTCAATTATGCAGACCTCCGTGAAGCAAATTTTTCGGAAGCTTACCTGCGAGGTGCGCAGTTGGCGCACTCCTCCTTTTCCAATGCCAATTTCAACTACGCAGACCTCAGCAATGCCAATTTGACCGGCGCATGGCTCGAGCAGGCTAATTTTCGCAACACTATTTTGAATGGCATTAACCTCTCTGGCGCAAATCTGCGTGAAAGCCGTATGGAAAAGATAATCATGCATGACGGCGACCTAAGCCATGCGGACATGCGTCAGATTTACCTTGAGGGTGATTTCTCAGGCACCAACCTCCAAAATGTGAAGCTGCAAAAGGCATCTTTGGTTGATGTCAACCTGGAAGGGTGCTACTTCCTTTCTATCGGTTGGATTGACAGCCTAAAGTACTTGGAAGTGAAAGGCCTGCGCTTCTTGCGTGACATTTATGAGCCTAGCCTAGAAATTCGCAAAAAAGGATTTGTCATGGACTCCGTTTACGTCCTCCGACTTGACGCCAATTCCTCATTGGCAAAAATGAGCAGTTGTAATGATGCTGTCGAGGCTTTGATAGAAAGTTGCCCAAAAGTAATGGCACTACAATCACAAGCTAGGCAGCAGGGAATATCACTTTCACTTTATCCCACTAAGAATCCTTATGGGATGGAAGACCTTGGAATCGCTGTGGACACATTCTGGCTTTATCGACTGGGGACCGACCAAATAAATATTTCCAATACAACCATGTGGCTACAGTACAATCCCATTCAACGGATGCTTTGGGAAGTCCGACCTTATGGTTCGGAAATGGTGGAGGAATTAACCTTTAATAAGCAATTATTGTCTGGAATGAAGGATGATTGTAAATGATTAGAAAATTGGCTAATCTTATTTTTGCCTGTAAAGCTCCATATCACTCATCCCTAACTTGCTTTTTAGCCAACTGCC
>JAHEAS010000879.1 GCA_024642645.1 Saprospirales bacterium
CAGGGGTGTTTGTAGAAGTAAAGTTGGCAACGGGCAAATTCGCCACTACCACCAAGCCTGAACTAACTGATGTATCATCGCCGCCCGGCCCCGTCACTGTCAGCCCAACATCATAAGTGCCGGGGCTGGAGTAGGTCACCGTCGGATTCTGCTCCGTGGAGGTAGCTGGGGTGCCACCTGGGAAAGACCACGCCCAACCCGTCACCGTGCCCGCCGATTGGTCAGCAAAAGTTACTTCCAGTGGTGCACAGCCTTCCGATTGGCTGGAGGTGAAATTGGCGGCTGGGGCGGCTACCGAAATCACGATTTCCTGCTCAAAAGTCGTTGAGCCACAGGCATTGGTAGCCGTCAAGACTACTGTGTAATTGCCATTGGAAGCATAGCTGTGCTGAGCATCTGGTTCTGTGCCGGTGGTACCGTCGCCGAAATCCCAGGAATAAGTGGTTGCGTTTTCGGAGGTATTTGAGAACGTTACTTCCACTTCATTCACCGTAAAAGCGTAAGCCGCTGTGGGGAGGCTGCCCACTGTGACAACGTCGGTCTGGGTGACCTCGCTCGTGCCGCCAGAGTTGGTGGCGGTTAGTGTGGCGCTGTAAACACCGGGGACGTCATAAATCACGGTTGGGTTTTGCAGCGTAGAGGAGGTTGGGTTACCACCGGGAAACTCCCAAGCCCAGCTCGTTGGCTCACCCTCCGACTCATCGGTGTACTGTACTTCGAATGGTGCACAACCCTGTGTTTGGTTCAGGGTAAATGCAGCGGTAGGAGCTGTTGCACTGATGACCACATTGGTCATATAAGTAGTCGTTCCGCAATCATTGGTAGCATTTAATACCACTTCATAAGTGCCGCTTCCGGGGAACGTATATGTTGGATTTATTTCAGAACTTATATTCCCAGAACCATCGTTAAATGCCCACTCATAAGTCGTGGCATTGGTTGAATTATTGGCAAATGAAACATCTGTTCCATTTACACTAAAATCAAAATCGGCCGTGGGCGTCGTATTAACCGTGATTAAATCGGTCTGGGTAATTTGTGCACTCCCCCAAACATTATTTACCGTCAGCGTTGTGTTATAAGTACCTGCTATATCGTAAGTTACAGCTATATTTTGTTCAAATGAAGTAACCGGATTTCCACCAGGGAACGCCCATGACCATGCTATCGGCTGCCCTATTGATTGGTCGGAATATGCAACCGTCAAGGGCGCACAACCAATTGTTATATCCGCATTAAATGCCGCTACTGGTAAAAAATCAGCTATGGTTATATCTTCTGAATAAGTGGCATTTCCACAGTTATTAGTTACCGTTAAAACCACCGTATAAGTGCCGGAAGCGGCATAAGTATATTGCGGGTCAGATATGGTGGCAGTCTCGCCATCCCCAAAATCCCAGGCATAGCTGCCGCCAAGGACAGGTGTGTTCAGGAACTGCACCTGTGGCCCGTTCAAAGTACTGGTGAAGTTTGCCACGGGGCTTTCAGAAACCGTAATGAGGCCAGCCGCCATGGATTGGCCGGAACCAGCCGCATTGCTCGCTGTCAGTTCCACATCGAAACTGCCGGGGTTGTTGTAAGTCACAGTCGGATTCTGTTCCGTGGAGGTAGCAGGGTCTCCGCCAGGGAACGACCATGCCCAATCCGTGGGTTGATTGCCGCTCTCATCGGTGAAAGTCACGGTAAGCGGTGTACAACCTGACACGATGTTTACCCCAAATTTTGCCACTGGCACAAATGGCCCGATGGTCACGTCCTGCGTGGCCACATCCACGCCGCAGTCGCCGTAGGTGGTCAGTGTGACGGTGTAGGTGCCTGCTTGATGGTATTCGTGCTGCGGGTCGGCGGCGTTGCTGGTGTTGCCGTCGCCGAAGTCCCACTGGAGATTGTTGTAGTTGGTGGAGCTGTTGGTGAAGTCCACGGTCAAGCTGTCCACACTGCTGCTGAACCCTGCTGCAGGCGACGGGGCGATTAGCACGAGGTCGGTCGCCGATAGGTCGTAGGTATTTCCGCCCTCGGTCACCACTTGCAGGCTGACGCTGTGCGTGCCCGGCAAGGAGAAATTGACGCTGGGGAACTGGTCGGTGGAAGTGGCAGGTGTGCCGCCGTCAAAAGTCCAAGACCAGGAGGCTACGATGCCT
>JAHEAS010000880.1 GCA_024642645.1 Saprospirales bacterium
TATAATGATTACCTTCGCTCGTATGCCGTCTTCAAGCGGTTGCCTGAATTGTTTCGAAAAATAAATGATCTGATGAAAAAGGTATGAGTAAGGAAGTATGAAGTATGGTCTGACATACCTCAATTCCTCATACCAGATACCTATGTTACGACTATGAATCAACATACCATAAAACAGCCAGTAACTATCAAAGGCATCGGCCTGCATACTGGCCAAGACGTGACGATGACCTTTCTCCCAGCGGAGTCAGGGCAGGGAGTCAGGTTCCAACGTATAGACCTGAGTGAAAAGCCATTCATCAAAGCCGATGTGAATCAAGTGGTTTCCACGCTGCGGGGTACTACCATTCAGCAAGCTGATGCTCATGTGAGCACGGTAGAACATGCTATGGCGGCTCTGTTTGGGTTGGGCATTGACAATGTGCTGATTCAAATCGATGGCCCTGAAGTGCCAATTCTCGACGGCAGCGCCGCACCGTTTGTGCGGGCGTTGCAGGAGGCGGGTCTCGCCGAACTAGCCGATGAACGGGAATACCTCGAGATAACTGAGCCTATTCGGTATTATGATGAAATGACTGGAACGGAATTGGTGGCCATGCCAGCTGATTATTTTCAGGTGACGACGATGATTGATTTCAATTCGAAAATCCTTGGCCAGCAGTATGCTTCCCTGTCCAGTGAGGAGGATTTTTCTGCTGAAATAGCGCCTTGCCGCACTTTTGTTTTCCTGCATGAGTTGGAATACCTCGTTGACCACAACCTGATAAAGGGGGGCGACCTGAGCAATGCCATCGTCATCGTGGATAGACTGATGAACCAGGAAGAACTCGATGCGTTGGCAAAAAAACTGAACAAGCCAAGCGTAAAAATTGACAAGGAAGGCATCTTGAACACCATCGAGCTGTTCTTCAATAACGAGCCTGCACGCCATAAACTGCTCGATGTGTTGGGTGATTTGGCGCTGGTCGGAAAACCCATCAAGGGCAAAATCGTGGCGACAAAGCCAGGTCACACGGCCAACGTGGAGTTTGCGAAGCTGCTAAAAAAAGCTTGGCTGGAGCAACGTCGAATGAAAGGTGTGCCTAAATACGACCCTAACGCCGAGCCAGTGTACAACACGATGGAAGTGGCCAAGTATCTTCCGCACCGCTATCCATTTCTGCTCGTGGACAAAATCATCGAAATCTCTGAGAATCACGTGGTTGGCGTAAAAAACGTGACCTTTAACGAGGCGTTTTTTCAGGGGCACTTCCCTGGGAATCCCGTGTTCCCCGGCGTGCTGCAAATCGAAGCGCTGGCACAGGCAGGTGGCATCCTCGCCTTATCGAAAGTGGGCGACCCCGGCAACTGGGACACTTACTTTGTGAAAATAGACGGGGTGAAGTTCAAGAACAAGGTCTCGCCTGGCGATACCTTAATTTTGAAGATGGAGCTTACAGCGCCCATCCGCCGGGGGCTGGTGCAGATGCATGGAACGGCTTACGTGGGGAACAAGCTCGTGTCCGAAGGAGAACTAACTGCTCAGATTGTGCGCCGAACGGAGAAACAGGAAGAGGTACTCGTAAAAGAGGCCTGAAAGGAAATTCACTTGTCTTTTTTGAAAAACCTGTTTTTAACAGACAATAAAAAGAAGCGTATTTAGTTAAAAAGACGTTAAGAAGAAACACGGAGTACAACCGGAGAATAATTAACCAATGTGAAAGGACAAGTTTAAAAAGCACTACGAACGCTGTTTGGTACTAATTAAAATGGCTAAAGGCAACTTGCTGAAATTTAACCCACTGATTACCAATGACTTAGTACAGCCTTGACCAGCTTTTTTCGAATAAACAGACCAAGTTATTTACCTGCTTTTTTAAATGAATCGAAATACGACGATTTTACATCCTTCATTCTACCTGATTTTTTCTCTCCGACCAGCCACTAATCCGACCGAACAAGTTAGTTTTTGTTCATGTTGGTGTGATTTCTGAAAGTTCCGGGTTTCTTGATTTGGTTACGCTAAGTTTCAGTTTCGAGAACACACTTATAACATTTCAACATTATAATGAAAATTACTACTGAACAGCCAGCTGTTTTACCACACCTCAACGGCAGTAGCCATATCATGCGATTCATCCATCCTGAGGCCCGAATTGG
>JAHEAS010000881.1 GCA_024642645.1 Saprospirales bacterium
TCGGGAACGGCTACAAAATCTTCTCAAATGACAATCCGGTGAAGGTCATAAAAGAGGTGAAGCCCAGCGAGCCAGCAGGAAATTCCACCAACGCTGCCAGCCCAGATGCCAACTTGGACGGGGTGCATATTGCCAATTTTCTCAATGCCGTGCGGACGGGCAAGCCGCATAGCAGCCCCATTGCCGAAGGCCAAAAAAGCGTGCTGATGTGCCAACTCGGCAACATCGCCTGGAAGACGGGGCGGGTGCTGAATATTGACCAGCGGAACGGGCATATCGTTGGGGATAACGACGCGATGAAAATGTGGGGACGGGAGTATGAGCCGGGTTGGGAGGTGACAGTGTGAGTTATTCTTTTCTGAGCCAACCCACAATCCTATCGTTGTTGACTTTCCATTTGTCGCCCGTCTTTGTGAGAGCGTATATTTCTCTTGAATTGGCGAAAGGCCCAGGGTTTTGCTGAATGATTTCTATTTCGTTTTCGCTGACTTTGGACACAATGGCGACATGGCCATATTTATTGAAAGCAGTACCAGAATACACCAGTAAATCGTCATTTTGGGGTTTGAATACACTTGGGTTTTTATACTGGGTTAAATTGCGTCTATCATTTTTCCCGCCATCCTTTATACCACTGCTGTAAAAGTCTTTTGCATGGCCATAACTATCTGGCATTTTATGGTTTAAATGCTCAAAATAATAACGCTTCACAAATTCGACACACTGGTATTTTAGGCCAAGGTTATACCCATCAGAAGCGGTATTACGGCCTGAGACATGGGTTACCCTGCCGTTGTAATAGACGTCAACGCCATTTAATTCATCTATTTTTTGGCCTATGGCAGTGGTTGCATCAAAATTATACTTTTTGAAAGCCCAAAAACCAAGTAGTCCAATAAAGACAAGCCCCAAGATTACTTTGAAAATGCGCTTCATTCGGTTCAAGTTTTACAGAAATTAACTTTCAAAAGTCATTTCAAAACAACTTCCCCTGCCCCTTCACCTCAAAGTCAATCGTATCCCCAGCATGTAGCTTGTCCTTTGGGTCAGCTTTTTGAGGTTCCGACGGTGCTGATTTTCCTAAAGCTTCTTTTTCCTCCAACTCCTTGACCCCCAGCAATTTCTGGTCGCTCAGACGGTTGCCAGCTGCCTTCCAGCCCTTCACGTCCATGAACTCGCCAAGGCTCACTTCGCCGTCCAATTTTTTGCCTTTCACTTTCACGCTATACTCGATGCGAGGATTCGGTTTCACGCTGGCGAACAGCAGTTTTGAGTTCTTGTGGTCGCTGAGGTAGCTGAATTTTTCGCCAACTTTCGATGTCTCGATTTTGAATCGTTTCACCATCGTCCACTCTTTGTTGCCATCGAAATAAACAGCGTTCACCACCTGCTCCGGATCGAATTTGCCGATGTGCAGCAGCGTGTTCACGTCGTAGCGGCGGGTGAGGTCGAATTCGTTGAGTTCGTAAGTGCCATCGTTGTAGAGGCTCATCACCAGCACGCCAGTGTCGAACTCGCCGAGGTACTTGCCCCGGCCGTCGGTGTTCATGCGGCCAGAGACCTCGTCCATCCAGATTTTGATGGCACCGATGGTGCTTTGCCCGGCTTCTTTCAGCACCACTTTTTTCACCGGATATTTCGAGACAATATTACCCTGCGAGCCACGTCCCTTGATTTCTAAATCAGAAAATCCGAAATCGAAAACCTTGATGCGAGCAGGGCAGCTTGGGCTGAGTGTGATGCTCACCAATTCGGCCTCGCCGTTGGGGTTGGCGGAGAAATACAGCACTTTCGAATTCGGGTTGCCCATCGTCAGGTCATACTCCTTGTCACGGGTGATGGCGGTCACGTTGAAGCGCTTGGCTTTGCTGATGCCGCTTTTTGCATCCACGTAAATCATGTTGTAAGTCGTGCGCTCGTCTCCCTTTTTCCAGACGTCCACATGGATGATGTCCTTGCCCACAAAGGTCTTTTCAGCAATTCGGGTAACGACCATTTTACCGTCCTTTCGAAAGACGATGATGTCGTCGATATCCGAGCAATCGCAGATTAATTCACCTTCTTTTTTGAGGCCCATGCCCACGAAACCTTCCTTGAGGTCAGCGTAAAGTTTGGCGTTGTTGGCCACCACCTGCGTG
>JAHEAS010000882.1 GCA_024642645.1 Saprospirales bacterium
AGGGGTTACGGGAGGTCGAGTTGGCGCTGGCCAGCGGTTTTGAGGCGGAGGTGTTACTGTTCGAGGAGGCCGTGACGCCGTTTTCGGTGGTGGAAAGTTTGGTGAAAAACGCCGTTCAAAAACCTGCTGAGGTTATCGCCACCAATGCCCAGGTTTTTGAAAAAATAGCGTACCGAACGGGCGTGCCGAACGTGGTGGCCGTTTTCAAAATGAAAAATGCCAGTCTAGCCGACCTGAAACTTCCTGAAACCCCACTGGTGCTCATCATGGAAAGCGTGGAGAAACCCGGCAACCTTGGTGCCATGCTTCGCACTGCCAATGCCGCCGGGGTGGATGCCGTGTTGGTCTGCGACCCACACACCGATGTTTTCAATCCGAATGCCATCCGGGCGAGCTTGGGAGCTATTTTCACTTTGCCAGTGGTGGCTTGTTCGTCGGAAGAGGCAGTTGCTTTTTTGCGCAGCAAGAACATAAAAATCATGGCGACATGGCTGGAAGCTGCCGGTTCGCTCTACGCCACGAATTTACGCCAGCCGCTCGCCTTTGTGCTGGGCGCTGAAGCAACGGGCATCTCGAAGTTCTGGGTGGAGCTGGCCGATGAGCGCATCATCATCCCGATGGTGGGGCAGGTGGATTCGTTGAATGTATCAGCGTCGGCAGCCATCGTGCTGTTTGAGGCAGTCAGACAGAGAGGTATGGGGTATGAGGTATGAGGTATGGCACATCTCATACCTTTTAACTTCTACGGTCATTTGCCAGTCATCTACGCATTTCTACGGCTGGTATATCCCTTCCATAGAATCGGATAAAGCAGCTTACTTTCGTACCGTAAATAAAATTTTTCTGTATTTCTTAGCGAATGAATGTAAATGGAGGACGCTGAAAGCAGTGTCCTCCATTTTTTTGCCCCTGCCAAATTCCTACCTTTGCAACTTTCCTAATCGGCTAAAGCAACGGCCCGTCAAGTACCTATGCACTGACTGCCAACTGCCAACTGCCAACTGCCAACTCAAAAATGTTCACCGGAATCATCGAAGCCTTTGGGCGAATCGCCGCCATCGAGCGGGAGGGCAGCAACGCCCATTTCACCATCGAATCACCCGTTTCTCAGGAACTGAAAATTGACCAGAGCGTGGCGCACAACGGTGTCTGCTTGACAGTGGTATCCGTGGAAAACGGAACACACAAAGTGACCGCCATTGACGAGACCCTGCAACGCAGCAACCTCGGCCAATTACAGGTGGGCGACCTTGTGAACCTCGAACGGGCCATGCGGGCCAATGCCCGTCTCGATGGCCACCTCGTACAGGGGCATGTGGACGTGACAGGCATTTGCACAGAAGTGAAAACGCTCGAAGGTAGCTGGGTTTACAAGTTTGATTACCCGTTTCAGCCGGAATATTTGCTGGTGGACAAGGGCTCCATCTGCGTGAACGGCGTGAGCCTGACGGTGGTGAAGCCGGACATTTCTGAAGGAAATATGGCCCATTTTTCGGTGGCCATTATCCCCTATACTTTTGAGCATACCAATTTTAAAGACTTAAAAAAGGGCGACTTGGTCAATCTTGAATTTGATGTAATAGGCAAGTATGTGGCCCGGCACTTGGCGCTTTACAGGGCCTGATTTTATTACGGCATCAGCCAGCGGACAGGCTTCGGGAAAGCGTTTTTCTTGATTTGCAAATAAGGCACTGGCCGTGTGCCGAAGCCACGAAAAAAGTTCTCCACCGGCTCCAGCATCGAACCTTCAAAATCTATCACCTGCACTTCCGGCCCTGCTGCCTCGATGCTCTTCCAGATGGCCAGTGACATACCCCCCTGGTTGCCCAACTCGGCATCGAAAGCACTGAACAGGTGGATGATTTTATGCTGAAACTGCTGGTAAATCAGGCCTGCATGCAGCCGCCCGGTCTCGTCCCGTACTTCCAGTGCCTTACCTGTTTTTTGCTGTTGCAATGTGGCCCAGAGTTTTTTCAGAAGCGAACCGTCGAGGTCATAGGCACTGCGTGCTTTGGCCAATTCGAGGATTTGCTCGATGCTTTCCACCGAGGAGACAGTTAGCCCAGTCTTCACGGCCTTATTAATATAGGTGCGGGTGCGTTCCTCGAAATTTTTGAAAATAAGCGATTTGTCT
>JAHEAS010000143.1 GCA_024642645.1 Saprospirales bacterium
AGGGAAGTTGCACATTGAGTTCGAGCACCGGGGCCTATCGCCTTTGAGCAATGCGATGGAGGCGGCCTCAAAACGTATTTCTTTTGCTGTGGTGTTGGGTTCGCTTATCCTTGGTTCTTCCTTGTTGGTTATCGCCGATGTGCCGCCGCATATCAAGAACGTGCCAGCGTTGGGGGTCTTCGGTTTTGTGATTGCTGGTATTTTCGGACTGCGATGGCTGGCTTCGATATGGAAACAGGGGAAATTTTAGGTTTTTCTCTCAAACAGTAAGAGTAACAAGGGTTTTGCGTAACGACCCTATTGCAAGCAAGTTTTTTTCTCATCAATTTTAAGGGGCAATTTCCATCTTTTTTTCACTCAAAATTTTCGAATTATGAAAACAAGTTTACTGCTTGTCTCAGCTGTGGGTTTTGCCGCCTTGGCTGGGTGCGGTCTTTTTGATGATTCACCCTGCGGGGATCATCAAACCTACGATTTATACTTGCTCGGAAGCTCCATTGTGGACTCTACTTCGGGGTCTTACTATTCTTATATGCAAGGCAATGACCGGGTATTCCAGTGGAGCGAACTGGTAGAAAACGTTTGTACAGATGAGCACGCCAAGATGGACTGTCGTGTTGCTTTGCTCGATGAAACGACTACTGGCATCAGTGCCAGGGGTAGGGCAAGTTGGTTGTTTTTGTTTGAGGAGAACTTCACCATGACCAAAAACGGGAGCGACATCAAGGGCAACGGCTCAGTCGGGTTAAAACAAGCTTTCGACAAAGACCCAGCCTGGTTTGTGCCGACCCTTGAAGTGTTCTTTCCAACAAAGGGGAGTTACGGCGCCGACACGGCTTTTTTGAAGCAAAATGTTATTTCCGTAGAAATGATGGCGAAGTACAGAAAGTTTTAAAAGGTATGGAGGTATGAGGTATGGAGGTGTGCCGCACACCTCCATACCTCATACCTGTCTATGTTGGCAACCCCTCCAACTTTTTCTTGTTCAAAATCCGTATCGCACCATCCTTGATTTCGATGAACCCATCTTCCTTGAATTCGGTGAGTGTGCGTATGACGCTTTCCTTCGCCGTTCCGACAATGTGTGCAAGGTCTTCTCGCAGTATTTGAATATCGTCCTTGCCTTCCTTTGAGTAACGGTCGTGGAGCAGCAGTACTGCTTCGGCCACCCGTTTGCGCACGGAGTTGTAAGCAAGTTGGAGCAGTTGGGATTCCTTTTCAGCCACGTTGTCGGCTAGCATTTTGATGAGGCGGCTGGCTACGTCCCGGTTGGCATAGAGGAGTTTTAGGAAGTCCTCCTTCGGGATTAGGCTGGCTGTTGTGTCTTCGAGTGCAGCGGCTGAGAAGGTGTACTGCTCGTTCTTGATGAGGGCGGTGTAGCCGATAAATTCACCAGCATTGCGGATGTTGATGATATACTCTTTGCCGATGTCGTTGGTTTTGTAGATTTTAATCTGGCCTTTGCCGATGAAGTACAAGTAACGGGGGGTATCGCCCTCTTCGAACAAGGTGTCCCGTTTTTTGTATTCCTTGGTCCGTTTGTCGAGGGAGAGTTTTTTTAAATCCTCGTATCCTTTTGCCTCGTTGATGAAGCTGATAAGCCCTTCCTCCGTGCGGTTGAACTTGCGCAGCCGTTCGCTTTTGCGCAATCGAGTTTCTACCACGGCAAGCAGTTCGTCCTTATAAAATGGCTTGGTTACATAGTCGTCGGCACCAAGGTTCATGCCCCTGCGGAAGTCCTCTTTTTCGGTTTTTGCGGTGAGGAAAATAAAGGGGATATCAGAGGTTTCAGGACGCTTGCTCAGGATGTTGAGCACACCGAATCCGTCGAGTTTGGGCATCATCACGTCACAAAGAACAAGGTCGGGGTGCTCCCTTATGGCGAGTTCTACGCCCATTGTGCCGTCTTCAGCGGCCAGCACTTGGTAACCAGATATTTCGAGAATTTCCTGAAGATTTTCACGAACTTCCAAGTTGTCTTCTATAATGAGGATTTTTCTCATGTTAATTCAATTTTGATTTGGTGAGCGGGATATTTACGCTAAAAACACTGCCATAGCTGGGTTTACTAATAAAAGAAATATCGCCACCTAATAGATTCAAGTAACGTTTGACAATATTTAAACCTAGGCCGGTCCCTTGGATATTTTCAACATTGTTAGCCCTAAAGAACCGCTGGAACATGTATGGCTGGTCTTCTTCAGGTATTCCAATGCCTTTGTCTTCTATTTCAATAAAAAGCACTTTGTCAACGACCCTCAACCTGCAAAAAATGGGCTTGCCCTTGTCGGAGTACTTGCTGGCATTGGAGACCAAGTTGTAAATGATGTTTTTCAAAATTTGCTTGTCCAGAAATACTTGTGCATCGCAGTTTTCGTGCTCCTGAATAATGTGCTGACCTGGTTTTAGCAGCCCTTGCATCTCGTCTTCCACCTCGTCGCAAAATTCTTTGAGCTTAAATTTCACAGCTTGGGTTTGTACCATGTTCTCCTCTAGCTTGCTCAAAGACAGAAAATCATTTAGGATACTTGTCAGTGTTCCCACTGCGGTTTTGATGCGCGTGAGGTGCTTACTTCTTTTCTCCTGGTGCTCCTCTCCGCCCGTATAGGCTTCGGCGAGGTCAGCCGAAGACAGCACGGTGCTGAGCGGTGTACGGAACTCGTGAGAGGCCATACTCACAAACCTGGACTTTAGTTCGTTCAACTGTTTTTCTTTTTTCAACGCTTTGCGCAATTCATCCTCGCTTTTGCGTAGCGCAGTCTCTGCTGCCCGTCGCTCCTCCGCTTCCCGCACCAGTTGCTGGTTCAAGCTCAAGAGCCTATTGACAGCTTCCGAAAGTTCCTCTGTGCGCTGATTAACTTTTAGTTCAAGCCGGTCGTTTTGGAGTTCCAAGTCTTGGTTCAGTTTCCGGATTTCAGCTTCGGCTTCCTTCATGGCCGTAAGGTCGTGGAGAATGCCCGTGAAAATTCGTCGGTCTTCGAGCATGGTTTCACTTACTGCCAAACGGAGTGGCATTTCAGTGCCGTTCTTGCGCCGCCCCATAACCTCTCGCCCAATGCCAATGATGCGGGGCTGACGAGTTTCGATATACCTGTTAATATAATTGTTGTGGTTTTGTCGGTCAGGCATGGTCATGAGCATTGAGATATTATTGCCCATTACTTCCGAAGCTTTGTAGCCAAAGAGCTGTTCCGCTGCAGGATTCATCCGCTCAACGATGCCATGTTCGTCGATAGTGAAAATGGCGTCAATAGCAGCATTGAATATTGCTTCTAAGTACGCAGCTATTTCCTCCGTGCTTTTTTTTGGCGACTTCTCCTTCAATGCGGTGATGATTTTAGTGCAAAGGTGTTGATTTTCAATGGATTAACAGTTGACTTAGACATTCAACGCCACAAAGTACCGAAGATGGTTAACTCATCCAAATGCATTTAATCACGAAAAGGGGGTGACAAAAGTCATCGCGCACCGCTCCTACCTGCCAGAACTTTGCCTCGAAAGATATCCATCACATGGCTCGCAATACAATTGGGTTTTGAAAAAAACTAAAAGCATTGTGCAGCAAAAAAGAATGAAGTTATGAACGTCTTAGCACCTATCTCAACAATTATGACGGCCAAGTTGCACACCGTCAACCCTGATGACAGCTTGATGCAGGTCAAGGAAATTTTTGACCAGCACAAGATACACCACATTCCCGTAGTTCGCTTTAAGCATATCGAAGGAATTGTAAGTAAAACGGACTTCCTTCACTTCCTGAGGGGGTTCAAGAGCAACGAAATGGACAAGTTCATTGATGAAACTCGCCTACGCTCTTGGAAGGCCGAAGAAATCATGACCAAAGGCCTCGCAAAAGTGGAAAGCAGTGACCCCATTCGTACTGCACTGGAGGTGTTTCTCGTCAATCGTTTCCATGCAATACCAGTCGTTGACAATAATGAACTGGTAGGCATCGTAACAACCTTTGACGTCATCAAAGCCATTGAGGATGAACCAATCCCACTAGAAAATTACAAGAAAGCGAAGGCCGTTTAAACCCGTTCAGTATAAGTTTACATGACTACGATTCAAGTCCTTGGCATAGACGGGAGCGTTCAGACCCGACAACTTCGAGCTAACCTGATTGAAGCACTGGCTTCGTTGGGTATGAAGGCTGTCGTGGAAAACGTGTCGGGCATGGACAAACTCATGAAGTACCGCATCAACGGCATTCCTGCCCTTGTAGTGGATGGTACGGTCGTGCTGCAGAAAATAGTTCCGCCTGCCGAGGACTTGAAAATTTTGCTTAATGCCTTTGTTGAAGGGGCTTTCAAACAGTTTGCCATGAAAAACATCATAGTCCCAACCGATTTTTCGCCAGCCGCCAAGGGTGCTTTTCAATTTGCCCTTGATCTCGCCGAGCTACAAGGCGGGAAGGTGAAGGCAGTACATATCTACCATCCTGAGTTTGACCCGGAGAGCAATTGGCTCAACAATAGTTTTTTGGATGGTGTTAGTTTCGCCAAAGAGCGGCTTGATAATTTCGTAAAAGAAGAATTAGCGGCGGCAAGTGCTGGCAATGTTGCCACGGAGGTGGAGGTGGAGCAAGATGTCATTACTGGCTTTGCAGTGGATGAAATTTTGGAACAGTCTCGCTGCGAGGGTATAGACCTGATGGTGATGGGCAGTACAGGTGAGCGAGGCTTTCTGGAGAAAATGTTCGGTAGTGTTTCCACCAATGTCACCCAACGAGCCGAGTGCCCGGTGATGTTAGTACCACAGGGCGTACAGTTCCATGGGTTCAAGCATATCCTATATGCCAGCAATTATGAGGCTGCAGAACGCCCAACCCTTCACAAACTGGTGGACGTGGCCAATGCCTTTAAATCTGATATCCATTTTGTACACGTGGCTGAAGAAGGTGATTCAAAAACTTACCAGGAAGTCGAAAGCCGACTTTTTAATGTGCTATTCAATGGTAGCGAACCATCGTTTGCTTTCAGCCTCACGAAAATTGAAGGAAATTCAGTGGTAGATGGCCTGAACGACTATGCCATCAAGCACAATATTGACCTTGTAGTGATGGTGTCGCCCCACCGCAATTTTTGGGAGCAGCTCTTCCACAAAAGTGTGACCAAGGCCATGACACTGAACACTAAAATACCAATACTCGTGCTGCATGGGTAATGGAAGGCATGGAGGTATGCGAGTAATTCATACCTCCATACCTCGTACCTATTTTGAAATGTTTTTAACCAATTGCTCCAACTCCTCGTAGTTGGCCATCTCTCCCGATTTTACTGCCCTTCCTTTTTTGTTGTAAATCAGGGTGAAAGGGATAGCGCCATCCCACTCCGTGCTCACCTTGTCAATCCATTCGTTGTAGTCTAAGTCGGCGAGTGCCACCACATGGCTTTCCAGTTTTCGCTTCGCAACAAACGGGATAAGCTTTTTCATGATATCCTTCGGGAAATCCATGCTCACCAGCAGCACCTTGACAGGTTGATTGGCCACAGCAGGTATCAGTTTTTCGAAAAACGGAAGTTCCTCCACACACGGCTTGCACCAAGTTGCCCAGAAGTTGATGACGTAGGTGGTATCGTTCGAGTGAAGGAGGTGGGGCTCGAATTCTCCGTAGGTCATGTACACGGGGAAAGGGATGGAGTCGTTGGTAACTGGTGCCGTGGCTGTTGGGGTAGTTGCTTCCGGTGATTTTGCGGAGCAACCAAAAAACAGGGCTACGAAGGCTAACTGGAAGATAATTTTCATGTGAATTGATTTAAGAACGTGGGCAAAAATCGATGAAAATAGCTGTTGGAGGTAGTTTTGGCGATGCGTTTGATCATACGCTAACGCAATAATGTTCAACTTGCACAAATCAGAATACAGTCTAAGTATCACTATCATGAAAATCAAAGCAATAATCACTGGCGCTACTGGCATGGTCGGGGAGGGTGTGCTCCATGTCGCCCTCGCCGACCCACGGGTCGAGAAAGTCCTCGTCATCAACCGCCGCCCATGTGGAGTGCAGCACGAAAAACTGACGGAAATCCTGCACAAGAACTTTCACGATTTTTCAGCCATTGAAGGCCAGCTTTTGGGCTACAATGCCTGCTATTTCTGCCTCGGCGTCTCTTCCATGGGCATGAAGGAGGAGCAATACCGCCACCTCACCTATGACTTGGCAATGCACGTCGCCAACACCCTCGTCCGGCTGAACCCGGACATGACCTTTTGCTACATCTCCGGCGCTGGTACAGATGGCACAGCCCAAGGGCGCTCCATGTGGGCGAAGGTGAAGGGCAAGACGGAAAACGACCTTGCCAGGCTGCCGTTCAAAGCCGTTTACAATTTCCGGCCTGGCTATATTCAGCCAATGGTGGGGATGAAAAACACCTACAAAATCCTTCGGTACATCAGCTGGATGTTCCCAGGATTCAAAATGCTGTTTCCGAGTTATGTGGTACGATTGGAGCAAATTGGGCAGGCGATGCTTAATGCCACCGAGAAAGGGTACTCAAAACAGGTGTTGGAGTGCAGGGACATTGTGGTGTTGGCAGCGTAGAAAATCCAAATTTTCACTTGAAGCGCACCGCCACTTCCCGCCTGTCCAGGGCCTCGTTGCCGGGGTCGTTGAAGAGAAAAAAAACGAAGACGGTACCTTGCCCTTCCCGGCTCAGCGCCAGCAATTTGCAGGCGGGTTCGATGGAAAATGCGGGTTTTGGCGTAAAAAAATAGGTCATGCCCCAGTCGGCGTTAAAGTTGCGCAGCAGTACCTCCTTGGTTGGCTGGATGGCGGAAATGACCGCTTCGTCCGCATTGGTAGCCACGCTGGTCAATACCCGAAAAGTGGATACGTGTGGGGAGGTGGTGTTGGCATCGGCGTCGTTCCAGGGCAGCACGTAGTAGCGGATTTCGAGGTCTTCCCGGTTGGAGTTGATGGCATACTGGCAGTCCAGGTAGTCGTTTTCTTGGGGCTGAATGGTGCGGTAGCCTGCGTCCAGTGGTTCAAAGAATTCAAGACCCGCACTTTCAAGCAAATGTTCAAATGCAACGGGCTGTTCGCTTTTTTGCGCAAGCAAACATTGCGGCAGCAAAAAAAACAGGCAGGCTGCTGAAATGGATGGCCAATTCGATGTCATGTCAGGAAGTTTCAGTAGGCAAATATAACAAACAAGCACTGCCTTTTCATCAACCTGCCCGGTACTCCGTCGGGCTGCTTCCCATCACCTTTTTAAATTCCCTGCTGAAGAAACTTAAATTATTGAAGCCCACTTCCTGAGCTACCTGCGACACGGAAAATCCATTGGGTTGAGCCAGCAAGCTGGCCGCTTGGTGCAATCGAATATGCCGTACGTACTCTGTGACGCCCATCCCTGTCAGTGCTTTCACTTTTCTAAAAAGGCTGTTGTAGGAAATGTGAAGTTGCTCGGCAAGCAGTTCTGCTGTGAGATTTGGATGGGCAATATTCAATTGAACAACGGATAGAAGCCCATGTAGGAACTGCTCATCACGAGAGGTTAATGCTTCGGTGTTCAAAGTAGTTTTGGCGAACTTGGCAGCTTGCCCGAAAAACTCGGCAGAGGTGTGATGTTGCCGCAGTTTTTCCCGGTTTTCTAAAAGGTTCTTCAGGGTGGCGAGCAGTTCTTTTTCGTAAAATGGTTTGGGTAAATAGGCATCTGCTCCCTGTTCCAAGCCTTGTATCCTCGACTCCGCATCAGACTTGGCGGTGAGCAATACCACC